>JBGPJV010000027.1:0-8463 GCA_041485605.1 Candidatus Nanoarchaeia archaeon
CGCGACGCGGTTGCGGACGATCGCAGACCGGCGGCCGCCGGCATCAATTGGCTGTCGAACAGAAGCTTCGCGCCTTCAATCAATCTTGGACCAGGCCGATTGAGCAAAGAATCATCAATCACGAACACTTTATTGTTTTTTACCGCTTTTAATTCAGACCAGCCCGGACGCTCTGTAATTTTCTCTTTTGGAACTCTTGTGCTCGCGCCGCACCAAGAAATGACGATGATGTCCGGATCAAATTTCTTAATATCTTCTGTTGTAATTAAATGACTGACAATGCCGCTTTTGCCCAAACTAATGCCGCCAACCAAGTTAACAATATCCGGCACCCAGTTGCAAGAAACAGTCATCGGCCATTCTTCGACATACATCTTGATCGAAGGCGGACTCTTCAATTTTTCAATAGTTTCCTTCATCTGCGTAACAAGCGCGTCAGCCTCAGCAGCTTTTCCAACTGCCTTGCCAACAGCAACCAGCGATTCAAACACTGAATCCAAAGTGCGGGGATCAGTATGCAATATGTGCAAGCCCAGCGCCTGTAATTCACTTGCAATATTTTCCTGCACAATTGTAGACGTGAAAATGACATCAGGATTGGCAAGACGGACTTTTACCAAGTCGACATCTACCCAGCCGCCCATCTTTGGCTTGGCGGTTGCAGAAAGCGGATAATCACAGAATTTTGTAACCCCGACAATCTCTGCGTCCAGCCCAAGAGCAAACAAAAACTCGGTAATGCTGGGCGACAGGGAAACCACGCGCATACACACGTCGGAGATGCATTAATATATAAGTTTTTCAAGACTACAGAACATATGCCAACCAAACTCGCACCAGGCGTGTATGCGGTCGATGTATGCACGTACTTACCAGACGTCAAGACATTAATTATGTCTGATTTACACCTTGGATATGAGGAAGCGCTTGGAAAACAAGGTGTGCTAGTGCCAAGAACACAGTACAAACGCATAATAAATCGGTTGGATTGGATACTAGAGCACGTTGCAGTAGAACAAGTTGTACTCAATGGTGATGTGAAGCACGAGTTCGGCACGATTTCAAAACAAGAATGGCGGGAAGTACGCAGATTAATGGAGTATTTTCAGAAGAAAGACATTAAGATTACAGTGGTTAAAGGAAATCACGACACCATTCTAGGGCCGATTGCGCGAGCATTACAAGTAAAAGAAGTTTCAGAAGCCCGCCACAAAGACATTTTGATAACACACGGTGATTACGTGCCAAAGAAATTAGCACCGATTATCATCATGGGGCACGAGCATCCGGCAATAACACTCAGAGACAAAGCAAAATCAGAGAAATTCAAGTGTTTCATTAAAGGAAAATTCAAGAAAAGCACTTTAATTGTTCAGCCGTCTATGAATCCGCTAACTGAAGGCACCGATGTCCTGAAAGAACAGGTATTAAGCCCGCTAATAAAAGATATTCTGAGCTTTGAAGCATTTATTGTTGACGATAAAACACACGACGTATTGCCGTTTGGAAAAATAGCGAAACTTAGCAGTCAGTAAGACTCTTTATTGGACTTGACTCATCATCATTTGAGAACCATCTATCACTGCCATCTGTATGGCCGCAGTTCTTGCAGACTGTCTGCATTTCACCGATCTTCAACTTTTTGCATTTAGGACACTGTATCATGTAATCCACCCTTTAGAATAAGCAGGAAACAGCCCTATAAAAGCTTTTCGGTATTTGTCACAAGTCGGTAGTAAATTAGTACTTATTTTCAATATACAAGTTATTCCAATTCCTTGACAGAAATCTCTTCATCATCTAGGTTAAACCACCTGTCGCCGCCAGTATTGAACGTATACAAGCAATTCTTACAGAAGCTCTGCATCTCGCCAATGGCCAATTTTCCGCATTGCGGGCAATGTGTCACGTTTTATCCCCCTTTGTAAATAGAACAAGTCCCGCAGGCTCTTGCGAACCTGCGGGATTGTCGTAGTGAGTGAAGACTTTTATGTAACGAGAACCTTCGGTTCTCGGACGTCGTAAAAACAAGTTTTACGACGCGTCTAGCCACTTGTATTCTGGCACATTGCGGTGCTCGCACGCCCGACAAACGTACGGATCATGCGAAGCACTCTTGCCAATGATTTCCCCACAACCCACGCAGTGCAGCTTTTTCATGTCGAAAACCCCCCAGTTTCGATCAACGTTTCATTAATTTGCGAAGAACGCCGTCAAAGCGCTCCTCACTGTTTTGGTGTAATTTAACAAATTCCCTAATCTCCTCCACGTCGCGGATGAAGACTTTATTCAAATTCATCCTCATCCACCCATGAGTTGACCATATCGTCGTCCGCCTGCGCTACACCCTTCTCGAAGGCGACTTCCCATGGTGCCTCATCATCAGCCTTATCTTCCATAATCTCTATCTGGTCCTCTTCTTCCACGCCAAGGTGGTCAACGAAGTGGGCTTGATCCAATAACACTAGTTTTTGTTTCATATACCACACCTCCCAGATTTACTCCCTTGAGAGTGTATATGGGGGAATTTCATTTATATTTTGTCCTGATATAATATAAAATTTATATAATCGGCTTAAATTTATAATACATAGAAAGATTTATATAGAAATCGTTGCTTTATCAATAAACATTAAGGGGATATACAAGTATAAGGGGGGCTTAAAGTGCGAAGAAAAGTCATTCAAATAGCGGAATCAACTCAACTTATTTCTCTCCCTAGAAAGTGGGCTATACAGCACAATATAAAGAAAGGAGATGAGCTGGAAGTCATTGAAGAAGGCGGCCACATTACTGTTTCACCTGCAGGCTCAACAGAACTCTTCAAAAAAACAGAAATCGACCTTACAACAGTTGGCCCAATAATTCCGCGTATTTTACACGCATTATACAAAGTCGGCTATGATGAAGTCCTGCTCAAATATGTAAATCAGGAAGTGGTTGGCGAGATCCAGAAAATGCTGCACGATGAAATGATTGGCTACGAAATAGTTGAGCAAAAGCCAACATACTGCGTCATCAGAACAATAGCAGGCGGTTATGATTCCGAATACGACACAATTCTTCGAAGAACTTTCCTGCTTCTAAAGACAATGCTGGAAGGACTTGTTACTGTAATAGAAACAGGGGATACTACTAGTGTTGCCAGTTTGCGTTTCATGGAAAGCGGCAACAACAAATATACAGGATTCTGCAGGCGCATCATCAACAGAAACGGCTTGAAAGCAAAACTGCCAACGGTCCACTATACACTTGTTGAAGAACTGGAAAAAATTGCAGACCAAGGAAAATATGTATGCGATTATTTGCTTGACTCAAAAGAACACGCACTTGTTGACAAGGAAGTCAAAAACTTATACAAGCGCGTTTTGGATTTGTTTATAGGCACTTATGAAAACTATTACACATTCAACATGAAAAAACTCGTGGAGCTTTTTGCAGAAAGAAAACAGATAATCAGCACAGCACTCAAGCAGCTGCGCTCAAAAAGCTCAAAACAGCCGCAGCACCTTCATTACATTGTAAACGTAACTCAATTGATTGCAAACATTCTAAGTTTTGAACTTGAGCTCTTTCTTTAGAAAAAATAATCAAAGCGCTGCTTAAAAACAGCCAAAAAGGTCTTGACGTAATTCTCATTAGGGCCAAAAATAACAAATTTTGAGTCAAGCGTTGCAGGACTTCCGTGCTCATCCAGCACTGCTCCGCCTGCCTCTTTGACAATGCATATGGGTGGAACAGCATCGTACAGCTTTGGCCTGCGTGCAATAATGCATGCACGGCTGCCGTTTGCTATCATTCCAGCAGTAAATGCGTAGCTGCCATGACGCTTGATGTTCATGTCCTGTCTTCTTATTTCTTTATACAGTTCGCTGTTTACATACACTGCGTCATCTATATGGAAGCGTTCGTGCTGTGACGTTAATAGCGAGCGCGACATTTTCTGCTGCAACAAAAATGACCCATGACCTTTTTGTGCGAAGAATAATTTATCATATTTAGGAAGATAAGCCACTCCGAATATTATTTCCTGGCCATCCAGCATTCCAATCATAGGCCCCCATTCATCAGTCCTTAAATGCTCTGAAGGTTTATATCCGAGGTCGTAGGTTGCATCTTCAAGTAGTTTCCTAATTGTTGGATTTGCACTTCCCGCCTTGAAATTTAATGTGCCATCAATAGGGTCTACAGTCCATTTGTATGAACCGGCGCCAGTGAACCTGCGCACAGATGAATGGCGATATTTCTCCTCAGCAATAACTCCGCACCTATTCAGCCCTTTGTCTATAATTCCATTTAAAATAAGTTCTTGTGCTTTGACATCTGCCTTCGTCACTAAATCCGCAATACCCACAATATTATTATTTTCATGCGCGGATTGCAGGTCAGGCATGTCGTGCCCGTCACGCATCCGCATTGCCAATAATCCTGCTTCCCGCGCAAGTATTTTAGAAAGCTTGAATGCTTTTCTGGCAAACTTTGTCATTCTTTCACCCCTGCGCGTGAAAGTTTATCATAATCAATTCTTTCATTCGACAACTTGCTGATTACATACTGGATGAATTTTGCCGCAATATAATGAGATGTGGATGCATGCTGCGCCCCTTTTGCAACCGCGGTATCGTGTGCAGCGCGGACTGCTTCCTTATATTTAATGAGGCCTTCTTTGTCGTCAATGCTGGCCAGCGGTATCTCGGGCAAGTTTGTCATGGACTGCCGTGCTGAGATCATAATGCTTTCGAGCACTTGGCTTGAACGTTTGAAATAATGCTCCAAATGATCGTTGTCGTGTAAAGAATCCTGGTATGCGCCCAAGTACATGTTTGCAAATGATACAAAATCATCCAGGCGCGGCCCGAGAGTATTCTTCAGCATATCGCTGGCATTCCTGCTTTCAAAGTAAGATGCTGCCATAAAGTGGCGCTTGTCACGATTTGGGCTGCGCTGCAAATGCTTGGCCAGTTCTGCCTCAAGTGAGAATCCCCTCTTGCTGTCAAACAGCCGGCTGTATGAATCTCCGCACAATTTTTTCATCCCATCGCCTGCATATGCCATGACCTGCCGATGCTCAGGAATATACCTGCGCAGAACATGGCCAAACCATCTGATGTTTCTGTACAGCTGGATGTACGGCTGCGTTTGCTTATGACGCGTATAATCATTTAGTTCATTGATGGTATTGGCAAGATCTTTCGGATTCATTTCATTACGCTCTATCTTGGCGATTTTATCTTTCAGCGATGCCAGGTCCTTCAATTGCTCCTGCTTCATCAAGTTCTTCTTTTTCTGCTCTTTCAAATTGCTAATAATGCGCATCGCTTTTTTGTACAGCATGAAGTGGACGTCAAGCTGCTCGCGCTCTTCAGGCGTCCAATCAACATATGAGAACTCGTGGGCAGTATCCTCTAAAATGCTAGTTTTTCTAAAGATTTTGTTAAAATCGACCTTGCTCAGCCGGCGAGCCGTAAATGAACGCACTTCAGTGTAGCCATACATTGGCAGAATATCTTTTCCAAGATAATCAAGGAACGACTTTTCCACATCGCCCAGCTTTGAACGGCGGTGCGCGCCAATCTTCATCATCAAATTTGTATCGTTATAATCGAAGTACTGAGTTTGTTCTATCACCAGGCCGCTGTACAATGCAGTAATGCATGCATCAAGGCATGAAAGCAGTTCTTCAGAAGGCTTGACTCTGAAAAATTTCATATTTCCAGTAAGATTTTCAGAAACCTTTGCCCCATAATCGGTATCGGATGTCTGGAAGCCCAGATTCAGCAGATCATTTTCCTGCATCTTGGCAATCTGTGCATTTTTCACAAAAGCAGAAGCTCGCCTAAAAAGCTGCGCAAAGTGGTCGCCTGTACGGGCCTTCTCAACAATTTCAGGCATCAAAGTATACAACATCGGGCCCCGGATGTATTCCTCTGCCAGATAATACTCTTTCTTATCCTTGCCGACGTACTTCAACACCTCGTTCAGAAGCATTTTGGGCGCATTTATTGGAACTTCCACCCCAAAGTCAAGATTGTCCTCTTTTTCTCTTTTTGCCAGCTCCCTCAATGCCTCAATTTCAACCGTTGCGCGCTGCTCGTCATTGAAAAATTTCAAGCAGAATGGGGCAGAGTCCTTTGATAATCCTTCAACGGTGTAAATATCATCAGTTGAAATTCCCGACAGTTTTTTCACGCCTGGAACTTCGACGTGCTCTGTGCGCTTTGTGCGCGTGAAATACAATGCAACACCAAAGCGCCTGTTGTCAGTTGGCGCGTGCTCGATGAACGTCTTCAGCTGCTGTGAAATCACCTGTTCAAGGCCGGTGTCGTGTTTCGCACGAAGCTTGTCGCAGTTCAGCATCATGTCGGTTAGCAGCGCATCAAGAGGATTTTCCAATGAACTGATAAAACTGGCACCGCGCCATGCCTGCCATTCGTGCAATACGCGCCGCACAAGCTCGGGGTACATTGGCTTTGGCATCCATTCAACCAATGGCAAGCTTTCCGGCTTGACCTGATCAGAGAAAACATAAATCGGCAGGCGCTCATACTCAAAATTTGCCCTGATTTCTTTTAGCTGATCAATATCTCCGTTAATATGCTTCTCAACAATGCACAAATTTGCTTCCCTGACAAGCTCTTCGGCCTCTTTCATTGAAGTGACACCAGCAACAGAGAAATTCTGCTGCTCCAATTCACTCAACATGAAGCCACTTTCAAGCGTGTTGCTGTGCACAACAAGAATTCTATATTGGGCGCGTTCCATCAAAAGCTCCCGCGCGCGGGTCAGCTCAATCTCTGTAGGGGATTCTTTGCCGTGCTTTTTAGCGAGCTCTGTCGCTATTTCAGCAAGCAGGCTGTCGCGGCCTGCCGAACGCCACCTATTTGGCTCTGTTTTCTTTGGCATGTCCCCCGAAGTTTACCCCTGAGTAGTTATAAAGAAATGCAGTTTAAAAATCTTTGCCTGAATACTCGAGAATTACCTTGTTCTGCTGCTCGTAGTCCATGAGTTTCCTTATAAGCGGCGCTGTCTGGACTGGGTCGTCCTGAAGGGTAATTGTTCTGGTATCGCGGCCAGGCGCCTGAGCTGTTTTTAACATAGCTTCCCACGAACCTCTAAATGCCGAGTTGCGGATGCGAATAATTTCGCGTTCAGTTGTTGTCAGGTTCAAGACATAATCACGGTGAACAGCCGATTTATTGTATTCTGATAATGCTTTGTCAAACTTTCCATTTGCGGCTGTTTCTACCAGAAAATCAAATGCGCTTTCCCGATGCTCCTTGCCGACGTTTTTCAACTCGTTTTCTGCATACCATGAAAGCGCGCGCGCCTTTGCAACGTCTATTTTTCCGCTGCACCCGGTTTCAATTGCGGCCAGTAATTTCAGCCCATAATGCTGCTTGTCGCCTTTGGCTGCCGATACCAATTCGTCAATATCATAAAGTTTTTTGAAAAATGCCCTCACGTACGGCATGTTTTTCTGGTCGCGCATTGGTTGCAGCGCTCTAAGAACCAGTTCGGTGTTTGTTTTCAGGTAGTTTTCTGTTGCCTCAATCAATTCAACAGCAACACGCTCTTTGAGCTTGTCTCCCTGATTTTTCAGAATTTCGATTGAGCCTTTTAAGGTATCGAAGCGCTCTTTGTTACGCGCAAAGTCATATTTCGTGTCCGAAAGTTCCTTTTCCAGTGAGGTAAGTTCTGCCTCGCGTGTCGCAAGCTGATTTTTAAGGTCGTGTTTTTCCTTTCCAACAAGCTGTTCAAGTGTCTGAGAAAGCTCATTCTCTAGGCGGTCTTTAACCTGCTTGACCAGTTTGTCTTTATTGCCTATGTAAAATCCGAACAGTTCCATACCCCCTCAGATACTACTAAACAGTGGTGTGAAATCCGCAACCTTTATAAACCTTTCCGATTTGTATATATGCGGGGTCATAGTTATAACTCTGAAAACCATGAAAACTGTCGACGATCACTTCAAACGGCTGTTAAAACAGCTCAATGTTGAAAAGCTTGTTTCTCCTAAAACAGATAATAAAATCGGCGCTTTAGAAAGAGAGTGCGAGAAAGGAAAACGGCTTTCACAAGAGCTAGGATCCTTCTTTGAATTAGGTCTGGAAGCAGTTGCGGAATTCAAATACTTAAATTCAATTGTTCCTGGAGAACATCTGGGAGACAAATTGTTTGATGCATCATTCACTTCCCTGCGAAAGCACGAGCTTAACATCAGAGATTTGGCAAGCATCGTAGATTATGTTGCAGAACGCGTTAAAGCACACGTCATTTCTGACACGTATCAAATGAACCATTATTCGCAAGACAAAGAAATGGTCAATTTGCCGCAGCACGTTGCACAGCTCACGAACGCATCACCCGGCCTCGCAGGAAATTTCCTGAAATATCTCAAGCACATCGCAATTGAAGCATCACCTGACAGGTTGCCGGAATTTTACCAAGAGTTCAAAGAGATAG
>JBGPJV010000028.1:0-8385 GCA_041485605.1 Candidatus Nanoarchaeia archaeon
AATTTCAACTACAACATCACTTGTCTTTGGATTCAGGTCCTTGACTTTAGCGTGGCCTTTCAGCTTTGACTTCATTTCCTGCAAAGAGAATTTTTCTTTTGCTTTATTGAGCTCTTCAAGAATGTCTTTCAGCTCCTGGTAATGCTCGTAAATTAATTCGCCCTTGCGCTGCACTTCTATTGCCTCTTTTTCAAGCGCTCCAATATTTTTTGACTGCATACTGATAACTTCCTCTAATTTGGCTTTCTTGGCGGCAAATGCTTTTTGGGCGCCGGATACTTTTTGCGCCAGCAGTGTATGTGGCAGCTTTGAATCAATCAATTCCGAGAATGTCTTGAAAGGATGGCCATCGCCGGCGTATTGCACCAGCTTGCTTGGACTGAGTTCGCCATCAGGATATGCACGCGGACTGAGTTTTTCATTCAAGAGAGATTGGTATGCTTTGAAGTCGCCGCCACGGGCAATGATTTCCCGTGCGAGCATTTTGCCAAAGCCCAGAGAGGCAAGAGATTTTTCATCACCAGAAATATCTGATGCTTTCAATTCGAAAAGGTTTTTCTTTGCCGGTGGAGGAATATAATTCAACCCGCGCTTAATCTCGCGGTCTTTCCACGCGCGCTCTTCCTTTGCACCCAAGATTTTCCTGGCGGCATCCGTCAGGATGACATTGCCATTCTGGAACAGCTCGATAAAAAGGTAGAAAGTTTCTTTCTGAGTTTCAAACGTCACCTGGACAATACGCTCACTGCCCAACTGCTCTATTTTGGCGATCTTCTTGCCTTCCAAGAAACGGCGCATAGCGCTGCAAAGCCCAGAGAATTTCTCAGGAGCAGCCGGCTTTTCCTTTGCAATCCATATTACGTTGTTTGTAATGCGCACAAAGAGCTTGCCTGCACCAGACTTATGGATTTGCAACAGGAAACTGTCGGGCTCATAGATTTTATCAACACGCGCGCCCACTACCTCCTGCAGCTCCTGCACTAGAAAATGCAGTTCAAGGAAATTAAGTTCTGTTTTCATGATATATAGCCCTGAAGCGAAGAATTTAAATCTTGCCAATAGAAAAGCTTTCTCGGGGTTGTAAAGGTGAAAGCACTTATTACTGGAATAACAGGCCAAGACGGAAGCTACTTGGCAGAACTTCTTGTTTCAAAAGGATATGAAGTTTATGGACTTATCAGAAGAAGCAGCACTTCGAATACATCCCGAATAGACCATTTACCCCAAGTCAAGCTTGTTTACGGCGATTTGACGGACTCGCACGCGCTTTCAAATATCATACGTGAGATAAAACCGGATGAAGTGTACAATTTGGCCGCACAAAGCCACGTGCGCATCAGCTTTGACATTCCCGAATACACATCAGATTCTACCGGACTGGGCGTTTTGCGATTATTGGAAGCAATAAGACACGAACACCCAAAAGCAAAATTCTACCAAGCAGGAAGCAGCGAACAATACGGAAAAGTCCTTGGAATGCCGCAAAATGAGCACACTCCTTTCAATCCAAGAAGCCCATACGCGTGCGCAAAAGTATTTGCGCACCAGACAACCAAATTATACCGAGATGCATACAACATATTTGCATGCAACGGCATTCTATTCAACCACGAAAGCCCCAGACGCGGGGAAAATTTCGTGACCAAAAAAATAACCAAAGCAGTTGCACGCATTAAATTGGGCAAACAAAAAGAACTGCATTTGGGAAACCTGGAAGCGAAGCGCGACTGGGGATACGCGCCAGAATACGTCGAGGCAATGTGGAGAATGCTCCAGCAGCCAACACCAGATGACTATGTAATTGCAACAGGAGAAACGCACAGCGTACAGGAATTCGTTGAAGAAGCATTCGCATCTGCTGGCCTGAACTGGAAAGAATACGTCAAACTGGACGCACAGTTCTTACGGCCAGCAGAAGTTGACCAATTAATAGGAGATTTCTCAAAAGCAAAACAAAAGCTTGGCTGGCAGCCCAAAACTACTTTCAAGCAGCTGGTCAAGATAATGGTAGAAGCGGACTTGGCCGCAGAAAAACTAATCTTCTAACAACATCTGCACAATCTGCGCATATGCCGGACGCGTGACAAAGATGCCAACGCTGACTGCAAGAATTGTTGTGATTGCGAAACCCTTCAACAAACCAGCACCTGCAAAAAGCAACGGAAGCATAGCAACAACCATTGTCATGTAAGCACTGAAAATAATGAAGAATGCACGCTTAATGCGCTCCTTCCAGTTATAAACTGCATCAGACTCTTTCCTAATGGCTTCATCAGTAATAACGACCTGGTCATTAGTACCTTCACCAACTGCCAGAATGAGGCCTGCAATTGCTGCAAGGTCAATGTTCCAGCCGATTAATGCGGCAATTGCCAACGTGAGGAAAATCTCTGAAATCGCAGTAAATATGATTGGAACGGCAATGATAAACTTGCGATAGACAAGGACCAGAACAACCGCAACACCTGCCAAGGCGAGCAGCCAGACATACAAGGCATTAGTGAGGAATTCCTTGCCTAATGTAGCAGAAATACCGTCAATACGCTCAATTTCAAGCTTTACAGGCAGGCTGCCGGTGATGAGAATTGTCTGCAAGCGCTTCATATTCTTGAGCGCATCTTCCATACCTGCCTGTTCAGTCGCGCCTTTTCCGCCGCCTGAAATTGCGATATCAGTTGTTGCACGGCCGCGCAAGTCTGCCGCAATATTCAGCCGGTCAACTTCCTGGTCATCAAGATACAAGACTAATGGCTCCGAAAGACTGCCGCCCGATACTGACAAATCTCTTGTAAAGTCTGCCTGCCTTTGAGCAGCTTCTGGAGACAAGGAAATTGAGAACATAAAACTGCAGCCCCAGCTGCCATCAGAAGAACGGCCGCAGCCCCTTTGCGGGTCAATGCCTGAACATTGTGCAGTTCTGCATACGTACGTAATGTCATGACCACCCTTGAAAACAGTGCCGTTGCAAATCTTTGCTTCAAACTTGCCCTGCTTTCCAAGCAGGTCGCGCACTTCTTCTTCAGAAGCGCCTGCAATTTCAACGAGAATGAACTTGCTGCCGCCGCCGATAAAGCCCGGACGATCAGATACCTCGTTTACTACAACGTCGCCCAAACCATACACGTTCAAACGCTCTTTCAACGAATCAATCATCAAAGACATGGTTTCTGCAGGAACTGGTTCTGCAGGCTTCAACAGAACTCTCGTGCCACCCTGCAGGTCAAGGCCTTCACGCAGGTTGCTCTTAGGAGCAGGACCAACGCTGAAGCCCAATGGCTCGATGCCAATGACTTCACGCAGGACTTTCGACTGCTCGACTTCTTTCTGGATTGTCTTGTTAATTAACGTGACTGTGCCATTAATTGTTTCATTTGCTTCAATAGTTTCATTTACCAGAATTGTTTCGGTTTCATTTAATTCTGTAACGCGATACTTTGGCTTTGTCGTCAATCTGTATGAGTTCTTTGTTGTCTTAATTGAAATGGTCTGATTTGCATCAAGCGTTAAAACAAACGCATAATATTCCTCAATATCGTGAACTGGCTTGTTGTTCATCGCGATAATGCGCTCCCTTCCCATTGGAGAAATTGACGCTTTCGGATTTTCAAAACCGGCAAGCTCGGCGCTGCTGTTTCTTGCAATGGACTTAATCTGAACACCGTCATTCCAAGGGCGCGGATTAATTGCGAATAATCCCAACAGTAAACAGGCTAACAGAATAATTACACGCGGATTGGTAAGAATTTTCTTAAGACGAGCCATGCTTTTTCTCCATATACATACGCAGAATGCCTGCGTTCTGGAACCACGTGTAAATCATGTCAAATAACAGGCCAATCGTGACTATTATCATGATCTGGCGGATCATGTCTGACTGGGTGAAGATAAGACCAAGGATTGAGGCCACCAGAGCAGTGGTGGTCATTGTAAGACCAGTCTTCAGTGCAGCAACTGTGCGTGAAAAAATTGTGCCGCCCTCGGACTTTCTTTTTAACACTCGTGTTGTCAAAAGTATATCGGTATCAACAGAATAACCAATCAGCATTAGCAAAGCCGCAATGCCTGCCGTGCTCAATTTAATTCCAAGAAGACTGAGTACTGCGAGTGTGGAGATAATGTCGGAAAACGCAGCAAGTACGACAAAAGATGACGGAACGGTCGAGCGGAACGTGATGAAAACAACTATTGACATTGATATGAACGCAAAAATGATTGCCTTAATTGTTTGAGAGTAAAAGCGCTGTCCAAGTGAACTGCCCATGCTTTCAACACTGTACTTGCCCTTCTCCAACACGACACCGAGTTCAGGCAAGGCAGCCTCAAGCTCTTCACCTGTTACGTCAGCGGCTTCGACAATCAATGCAACTGTCTTTCCTGTCTCGGTTATTTCACGAACGCTGATATCGCCCTTTGGATATTTCTGACCAAGCGATTGCTCAAGCGCATGCGTATCAAAATCGTGAGTAACCGGAATCGTCATGGTAATACCGCCCTTCAGCGAAACACCCTTCTGGAAGAATTCGCCTGTGCGCACGTACTGCACACCAAGAATTCCAATGCAGACAAATAGCACTATGAAACTGAATATCATCAGCTTCTTGTACTGCTTGTCGTAAATGTTAAGTAAGGTTTCCTTTAGTGACAAATATACCACCGATATTGGGCAGAACTACAGGGGTTTTTAAACCTTATGCTTGACGATAGCCTGAACAAATCCAAGGAAGAGCGGATTGGGATTTTCTAAACGCGACGTGAGCTCATTATGCGCCTGGGTTGCGACAAAGTACGGATGGTTAGGCAGCTCTATATATTCCACCAAGCGCTTGTTTTCTGATACGCCAGAGAAAACCATGCCGTGCTTGAGCAAGATGTCATGATATTTTGGGTTTACCTCGTACCTGTGACGGTGCCTTTCCCACGCTTCATTCGCGTTATAGAGCTTTTGCACGACAGAATCTTTTTGCAAGACAGCTTTGCAGGCGCCAAGACGCATTGTGCCGCCCTTTGAAGTAATCGTGCGCTGCTCAGGAATGTAGTCAATAACCGGGTCAGGTGTTTTTTCGTCAATTTCTGTTGTATGAGCAGCTTTGATATTGCAAACGTCTCTAGCAAACTCAATGACGGCAAGCTGAAGACCATAACAAATGCCAAGGAACGGAATCTTATGCTCGCGAATGTATTTGATGACGCTGATCTTGCCCTCCACACCCCTCGAGCCAAAGCCGCCAGGAATAAGCACGCCGTCAACATCCTTCAGTGCTTCTTCCACGGAAAGCTTTTTTTGTTCAATGTCAGTTGTCTCAACCCATTTCAGATTCACCCGGGCATCACAATGAGCACCAGCATGAGTGAGCGCTTCAGAAATACTGGCATAACTATCCTTCAGCTCAGTATATTTACCGCAGACTGCCACTGTTACCGTCTTTTTTGGAGACTTAATCCTGTTGACGAGATTTTCCCATTCTGTCAAATCTTCCTTGAAGTCGAGCTTGAGCTTTTCCTTAATCCGGTCAAGCAAACCTTCTCTTTTGAACATCAAAGGAATTTCATAAATGCTCTCTATGTCCTTGCCAGAGATAACTTCATTTAAGGCAACGTCACAGAAAAAAGCAATTTTTTCCTTCAGCTTTGTAGAAAGCGTGTTTTTGCTCCTGCAAATAATAATGTCAGGGGTGATGCCCTTTTCTCTAAGCAGGGCAATGTCTCTCTGAGCGGGCTTTGTCTTTGGCTCGCCAACACTGTCAAGAAATGGAACGTATGTCAAGTGAATGTACAGCACATTGTCCGGACCGACCTGCTTTTTCAACTGGCGGGCAGCTTCGATAAACCACGAGTTCTCAATGTCTCCAACTGTGCCGCCGACCTCAATCGTCATGATGTCAGGTTTTTCCTCATCGACGATTTCCTTCCACCAGCGCTTGATTTCATCAATAATATGCGGGAAAATCTGAATAGTCTTGCCAAGATACTGGCCTTCACGCTCTTTTGCAATTACGCGGCTAAAGACTTTGCCAGAAGTAAGATTCCAGTTGGACTTGCACGTGATGCCTATGAAGCGCTCATAATGGCCGAAGTCCATATCAACCTCGCCGCCGTCGGCAAGCACGAAGACTTCACCATGCTCAACCGGATTCATAGTGCCAGGGTCGACGTTCAGATAGCCGTCACACTTTATGGTAACGATCTTGTGATGATCCTTCAGAAGACGGCCAATCGCGGCTGTTGCGGTGCCTTTGCCTAAACCAGAAAGAACCCCGCCAGTAATCACGATATATTTTGTTTGGTGCACAATTTGGAAAGTGCAGTGTTGTTTAAAAAGTTTTTGCTACTCAAAAGAATGTTTGGTACAATCCCTGATACACTTTCAAGCCGTCAAAGAATGGAATTGGCAGCATGTTGAAGATGAACAGGAACAAATTGATTTGCTTGGTAACCTGCAGGAAAATGTACGTGTTCTTTTTCATTCTTTTCTGTTTGAGCAATGCCCACGCTGCTATGAACAGGACAAGGTTTAATGCGGGACCGGCGAATGCGATTAAAGCGGATGCCAATGGTGCTACGGCTCCATTGCCAATGCTCACATAGGCAGGAACAAAAAAGATGAAGCTGAAACGCATCATTTTCAGAATAATGCCCAACGCGAGCCAGAAATAAGCAGCATGAAAAGTTGCGTCAAGGCCAAAGCTCAACGCGACAAACTTGTGGGCGAGCTCGTGAACGATTAATGCAGGAGCTGTCACGAGACAGGAGAACATGAATGCTCTTTTGTCGAATCCATACGGCTGATGGCGGAACAAGTCCATAAAGATGTAGCCGACTGCCGCAGTCATGATTAGAACGTCAAACAGTTCCCTGAGCGTGAATATCATGCGTGGATTGTTCGGCGGTCGCTATATAAAAGTTATGCAGCGGTCTTAATTCCGACGAAAAAATTCTTGAACGCCTGGTCAAGATAGAATAAAGCATCCGGAAAATTATCTTTTGATATTTGCATGCTCAATTTTGCACCCGCAGCAAACGGCATCCCTCCACCCTTGAAAAGCTCTGCCAATGCCTTAACGTTAACATCGCATTCATCCCTTCTCCTGAAACCAATTCGGCCATCACGATAAAGAACAACAACAACATCAACACCAGCGTGGCCGTCAAGAATTTTCTGGCACGCATCAGCAGTTGTAAGAATTGAAGCGGCAAGGCCAAAGCCAAAACGGTAATTAACGTATGATTTAATGCTCAAGGATTTCATCAGTTCATCAAGGGCATCCAGCTTTTTTCCAAGGAATTCCTTATGGAATGACTCAAATTTTGGATTCCAGAGGGCGCCCCGCGCCATTGAATCAAGCAACTCAAGCGGATTATAGCCGGCAGCTATCAAGTCCGACAATCTGCCAGCGGTTTCATCCTGAATCTCCCAGAATTTCATTTCATGAGCAAGCTGCGAAAGCTTTTTTGCAATAATATCATTCGGAAGGAAGCGCTGCTGGGCAAGCTCTGCAGAACATTTCTTGTCCACTGCGCGGTCAAAGATTTTTGAAGGGGGAATAACGCTTTCTGTGTCGTGCGTGTTCCAATAAACTATTTTGTTTTTCTGCGCGACCTTTTCAATTATTGGCAGGTGCTCCGGCATAACTCCAATATCAAGCACGAAGATTAATTTGTGCTCTTCATTTGCCATGTCTTCCAATTCCTCTTCAAGAGCGTCAGGATGCAGGAATCCGCCAAAGTGAACCGGCAGCTTGGAAAGAATAGCGTGGCGCATTATAATAGCGGCTGCAGCAACACCATCCAGCTTTTCGGAACAGTAAATTGATATCACGACGAGAAAAAGTGCGCGACGGTATATAATTATTACTCTACTTCATTATCTTATACCACTGGAAGAGCACTCTATCAACGCTCTTCAAGAGTTCAAAACCGTTTCCAGACAAAGTAATGCAATCGCCGTCCAACGTGACTTGTGTGGGAGCTTTTGGAATAAGGTAAATTACAGAAGCGCTGTCCTTGCAAGTAATTATTGGCCTGTCAGCACACGCATCGGTTATGTTCTTTGTGCACGCCGCCTCAACTGTGAAGTTCAAAGCACGGACAACGTTCAAAGTAAATTCTGAAGCTGCCAATGCAAGATACTTGTATTCCTCCTTATCTGCCTCAGGGTCAAAAGTAATGTAAATTGGCATCTTTCTGAAACCGGAGAAATTGCCCACTATAGTTACGTCCTGCACCTGAGTTGGATTATAACGGAAAGTTGCCTGGTAGGCTTGCTTGTCTAATTGAACAGTTGTCTGCCACAAACCGCCAATCTCTTCAAAGGTGAAGTAACTATAATCGACCGTGTTTGGAACAGCCTGTCTGTGACGCAGCCCGAACAACAAGAAAAAAAGAACT
>JBGPJV010000029.1:0-7943 GCA_041485605.1 Candidatus Nanoarchaeia archaeon
TTACTGGAAGAAACCGAAAAAAGAGACCACCGAAAAATCGGCGCACAGCTTGAACTTTTCATGGCACACGAATGGAGCCCTGGCTCACCATTCCTTCTGCCCAAAGGCACTATAATATACAACGAACTGCAAAATTTCATCCGCGAGGAATACTGGAAACGCGGCTACCAGGAAGTCATCACGCCGCAATTATTCAACAAGGCGCTCTGGGAATTATCAGGACACTGGGCGCACTACAAAGAACACATGTTTGTTCTTGACGTTGACGATGAGGAATTCTCACTGAAGCCAATGAACTGTCCTTCGCATGTTTTAATCTTCAAATCAAAAACGCGCAGTTACAGAGATTTACCGCTTCGCATAGCCGATTTCTGCTTCCTGCACAG
This sequence comes from Candidatus Nanoarchaeia archaeon, assembly GCA_041485605.1. GTDB lineage: Archaea > Nanobdellota > Nanobdellia > Woesearchaeales > ARS49 > CABMGU01. The sequence continues at coordinate 387 of JBGPJV010000029.1, forward strand.
AAACGAAGTGCGAGGAACACTCGGTGGAATGACTCGAGTAAGAAAATTATCACAGGATGACGCGCACATTTTCTGCCTTCCGGAGCAAATTAAACAAGAAATCAAAGGCGTGCTTGACTTTGTTAAATACATCTATGAAGACGTTTTCAAATTCCAGTTTAAGGCGAAACTTTCCACGAAGCCCGAAAAGGCAATGGGCGCGGCAGAACTCTGGGAAAAAGCAGAGAAAGCGCTTGCAGAAAGTTTGCAAGAACTTAAAATGGAATACGAAGTCAAGCCGGGTGAAGGGGCGTTTTATGGTCCAAAAATCGATTTTGACGTCAAGGACGCGCTCGGCAGAGACTGGCAGCTGGCAACCATACAATTAGACTTCCAAATGCCGCTAAGAATGGGCGCGGAATACGAAGGGGCAGACAACACAAAGCATCCCTGCGTCATGATTCACCGCGCAATCTTGGGAAGCTTGGAGCGATTCATCGGCGTAATGACGGAACATTATGCCGGCAAGTTCCCATTATGGCTCTCACCAGAACAAGTTCGCGTTTTGTCAATCGCCGATAGATTCAACGCAGACGCACAAAAACTCGTTGACGAAATGAGAAAGCATCACCTCCGTGCGACGCTTGACGGTACACAAGAGACCATCAACAAAAAAGTCCGCAATGCGCAAATCGACCAAGTCAACTATATATTAGTCTTCGGCGAAAAAGAACAATCAGGAGAATTGCAAATCAGAACGCGCGACAACAAAATATTCGGCCCTGTAAAAAAAGAAGCATTCATTTCTGATTTGCAGAAAGAAATTTCTGAGAAGCGCTAACCTTAAATACGCTATTCTATTAACTTCAATCATGAAAAGAGGTAATCAAAGTATTGCTTTAGTTCTCCTTGGGATGGTTGCGCTAATCGCGCTCGTTGGAATGCTGCTTATGCTGAAAAAAACACCAAGCGGAAACTATTATGATCCATATTATGACAAACCATATGTCATGGTCAACGGACCATTAAACTGGGACAACCTTCTTGGATTCGCGCCAAGCCTCGAAACAGCAGAAAGCTGGTGCCCGCAGCACACAATTTCAGAAGGAGGATTTTTGGATGTACTGCAAATGACAGGCAAAGGACAATTTAGGTGCTACGTTCCAAGCCCTGAAGCGATTCCTCCAGAGTTTAGGCCTTACTACAAATCAGCTTTAGAATACAGTCCTTATTATTCAGAAGAAATAAAGCAATACAAGCCGAACATAGCGCCGGTTGCGTGCTTTTTAGGATCACAACTTGTCCCGCCTGAAGGCGTTGCACTTCCACTCATATGCGCACCGCCGCAATGGGCATATTTCCCTAATACGATGCCAGCCAGATAAACGTACATACATACACAACATTTAAATACACTTTTACCGTCATTGACATTAATTATAAGGAGGTCATTCGTATGAAAAGAGGTCAAACTGGTATAGCATTAGTAATTCTAGGTGTAATTGCAATCATCGCGGTCATCGGACTCGTATTATTATTCACGCGCGCAAGCAAAGAAGTGCAAGGCGCGGCATTAACTGATTTATCCATTGGAAACATGTATGGCGGCGGCAATGTTCAAAATGGCCAAGGAATTTCAACATTATATCCAACTGCACAATACGACGTAACACAAGGCAATGGATACACTATCAGATCACCTGTTCAAGAAGTTCCAGGATATGCAAGCAATTATCCAACTGCTGTTGTTAACACAAAAGGAAGCAGAATACCAGCGTATGTAATTAGCGGCAAGTTCGTTAGCGGCGTACGCAGCGGCTTTGCAACAATTGCAGACGCATATGGCTGCGAGTGGAGTTTGATTAGCGGCGCAAAGATAGGAGTGCCACACAACACATTCAACTGCTACCAAGTTCCAAACAAGGGACCACCAAACGGCAAGATTGCAACTGGTTACTATCCACCAGACAGTTCAGCAGAACCACGTCCTGGAAAATCTGACTTGGGAAATCTAGGCGGAGACGTCTATTGCTACGCAAACAGCTTTGGCGCTGAAGGACAGATTCCAGACAGCGAAGACCGAGTCAGGCAGAACATTTTGAATGCAGTCAACTTTGGCTCAGCAAACTACAACGGCGTTGAATGGACAACAACATTCATCAACGGCTTGGAAGTTCCAGTTTGCTGGGTAAGCGCGAAGACATTCCCCTTCCCACAATAAATTAATTTATTTTTTATTTCATTTTTTTTCATATGGCTCAAAATAAACTATTATTGCTTGGCGCAATTTCGATAATTGCAATCGTAGGACTTGTTCTATTATTCACAAACCAAATGGCAGGCATGACACAATTCGGCATTGGAGACTCGTACGGAACAGAGCCCGGTATAGCACCATTAACAAAACTGCCACCGCGTACTCCTTTTGGCGGTCCAATGCCTGAATTTCCGGCAGGGCCAAGCACAACCATCGGCACACGAACGCCCTTTATGATATTTTTCAGAGGAGAATACGGCAATATAGCGGACATGAGCAAATGCTGGAACGACCTCACCTTTATCATGGCAGCACCGCAGAGTGCTTTCAGCTGCTATTCTGTTCCAACAAGCGGGCCTGCATACGAAGTAACCGGCTATTTCTGGCCAACAGATTCATCACAGCCAAAACCGCTTTACCAGCTCGGCGGAGACATCTACTGTTATGAAGGCTCGTCATATGACCGGGCAGCGATGTTTGATACGCTGAATAAAAAACTTGCAGGCAAAGGATGGAAAACCGGCGTTGTAAATGGACAAGACATATTGCTTTGCCAGAAAGGTGCATACTTCCTCTACCCGCAGGGATACCCGCAATATTAATATTCAACTAGTTTTTTCTAATGCAAATGGAATACAAGCAAGTGATATTGGTCAGAGACGATTTGAAGCTTACAAAAGGAAAAATGTCAGCGCAAGTCAGCCACGCTTCTGTTGGGGCAGTCTTGAAATCGCACAAAGATGACATCTCGACATGGCAGAGCCAAGGCATGAAAAAAGTTGTTTTGCGCGTGAAAGACAAAGAAGAACTCTATGCGTACAAACAAAAAGCCGAAGATGCAGGACTGGTTGTTTCACTCATAACTGACGCAGGGCACACTCATCTAGAGCCAGGGACGGTGACTTGTTTAGGCATCGGCCCCGATAAAGTAGATAAGATAGACAAGGTAACTGGCAAACTTTCTCTTATTTCGTAGTTACAGCCACCGCAACGTTTATAAACCCCCTTCTGAAAATTCAAATCTATGGTTAGTTTCAAGGTGGTAATCGGCACGAAGGGCGGCAAATGCCTCCAGAAGGACATTCAAGAGCCAGAAGCCAAAACATTCTTAGGAAAGAAAATAGGCGATACTATTCACGGCGACAACATCGGCTTGTCCGGCTACGAATTCCAAGTTACCGGCGGCAGCGACTATTGCGGCTTCCCAATGAGAAAAGACGTTGACGGATTCGCGCGCAAAAGAATTCTCGCAGTTGAGGGCGTTGGACTGAAGAAAGAGAATAAAGGCATCAGGCAGCGCAAGACTGTGTGCGGCAACACCATCCACCCAAAAATCGCTCAAGTTAACTTAAAAGTCACTAAAGAAGGCAAGGAACCATTTACATTCCCTGTAGCAGAAAAGAAAGAAGAAGCTGCAAAGTAATTCTAACTATACATTAACTTTATATACCGCTAATCCTGTAAATCGTCTGAAAAAGAATGGCTGATGACGAACTGGTCAAAAAATTTGTAGACGCGCACTCCCAGGCAGAGAAACTGCTAAGCGACGACAAAATCGCAGAAGCCAAGCAAAAATACCTGGAAGTTGTCAATGTTTATCACGAACTAGAAAAAAGTTCTCTTGAACACTACCACAAAGAATTCGCATACGACCAAGTCACGCAACTGTTCAAAAAAGTAAATGAAGCAAAAGCGCGCGTGCAAGTCCCGTATCATTTAATTCTAGCAGCAGTTTTGATAATTGGATTCAGCATTATCATCTTCTTCAAGCCAAGCATCGTCGGACTGGCAGGATTTGAAGACTTAATCAGGCAGCCGACAGACATCACTTTTACCGAGAGCAAACTGCAGGCGGTTTCTCTGCGAGACAGGCCATTGACCTTATCAGCAAGCGGAGAATTTACCGGCAGAGTAAAATTATTCTTCAAAAAAGGAGACAAGTTTGAATTAATCTTTGACTCAGAAAAAAGCAAAAGTGCTAATGGAATCTTTACTGACATCTGCGAAGAAACGTGCGACATAATCGCTGATTCAAACGCAATAGAACTCTTTGCAGATGTAGAAAACGGCAGCAGATTAATCGTCAAAGAACTTTCCTACAAAGTCCAGCGCAAAGACAACACCGCTCCAACGTGGACTGGCAGCACAAAGACATTTACCGCATTGAACGGAAAACTATTAGCAATTGACCTGAACCAATACTTCTCAGACGCAGAAAATGACGCGCTTGTGTTCTTAAGCACAACAGATGAAGGTCTTGATGTGGTTGTACAAAACAGCAAAGTAACCATAACACCAAAAGCAACCGGCACAAAGAACCTTGTCTTTATCGCTTCAGACCTTGTGGACATTACCAAGGTGCCAGTCACTATTAACGTGCAGTGATTTCTTAAATTTACTATATATATGTTCTATAGCAACATTTATATACCTTTAATCCCGAATTGCCATATATAAAAAAAGGTGGTTTGCTATAGTAATCACAGGGGATTTGTTAGCATGAAACGAGGTCAGATTACTATCTTCATAATCATCGGACTCGTTATTTTGTTCATTATCGGCACTGCCATATATCTCTTCAATAGACAAACAGCTCGACCATTTGAAGCAGTCAGGCCGATTATAGCAGAAGTTCCAGGAGAAGTACAGCCATTGCGCGACCTTGTTGAATCATGCATCACAAGATTAGCAACAGACGGACTGCGAAAAATAGGCGATTCTGGCGGTTACATTGACCAAAAATATCTCACTTACAATCCACTTGCGCCAACGGAAGCAGAAGCAGTGCAGATGTCACCCGGCGCAGGACCTTCAGTAGCATACTGGTGGTATTTGAAAAGCAACAACAGGTGCAAAGTCCCAGACTGCGAATTCGACTCAAAAAGACCAGGACTCTACAGAGGAGAAGGAACACTAAGCATTGAAGGGCAACTGGACGAATATGTTACAAAAAATTTACGCTCATGCCTTGGAAACTTTGAAGATTTCCAGAAAAGAGGATGCATAGTGCAAGAGCTTAGCGAGCCAAAAGTCACGGCAAACATCGCAACAGACGATGTTTTCTTTGTAGGAAAGTATCCATTACGCGCAAACTGCGGCGGACACAGCTATGACATTGAAGATTCATACGTTACGATAGATTTGAACTTACGAGAAATTTACAATCTTGCCACAGAACTTACAAACTTTGAAAAAAACGGCAGGATGCTTGAAAGCGTTACAAAAACACTTATTTACACTTTCAGCGACGTAGATTCAAGCAAACTTCCTCCTCCAAGAGACCTTGATGTAGGACCACCACAGCCAGGAGTATTCTGGGTCAAGAGCGAAGTAGCAAAGAAAGTGAAAAACCTGCTTACGGCGTATATTCCTCTTATACAGACATCCGGCGTTAAAAACTACCATTATATTTCAGCGCCAGAAGGAACAAGAGATGCAGCAAACTTTGAACTTCTGTATAACCGGCAATTCTTTGTTCCATTAAACACGACGCATCCAAAACTTGAGGCACGCTTCAGCTACCTTGACTGGTGGAACCCGTACTTTGACCTTAACTGCAACGGAGAACTGTGCAGGGCAGACAGCGCGAGCAATTTTGCATTATTACCAATCACGCTAAACCGATACACATTCGCATATGACATAAGCTTCCCAGTACTTGTAGAAATTAGAAACCCGAACGCATTCAACACTGAAGGCTACAGCTTCAATTTCTTCCTCGAAGAAAATATGCGCGATTCAGACGCTTTTAGTACTGAGGCACCCGAATTCACGGCAGCAGTAGCAAACAAAGTACCATCCATTTTCTGCGATCCAGACCAGCGCACCTCAGGAACAGTTGACTTATTTGTTAAAGACGGCAAAAATTTGAAAGGCGCGGATGACGCATCAGTCAGTTTCCTTTGTGGCAATCAGGCCTGCAGCCTTGGCTTCACCCGTGCTGGAAACTTCACCAGCAAATTCCCGCGCTGTCTCGGCGGCGTATTACGGCTTAACAAACAGGGATATGCGAGCTATTCGGCACCATTAGACACTCAAAGAGAAGAATCAATGCACATTGATTCGCTTCTTGAGCCAATCAGGATAGTAAACGCCAGCGTACGAAATTTCATGCTCACCAAAGGCGCCAAATGGGATCCTTGGGACTACCGTGAAGGAGGCAGCTTACGACCGCGCGACACGCAGGAAACAACAATCTCGCTCACACGAATTGGAAACTCATACGAAGAGCCATTCAGCTCAGTTGTCAGCTTGCAAGGAGACGAAAACAAGGAAATGTTTATCGTGCCAGGCAATTACACTGTTTCAATCAGCAGCTTCCTAAGACAGAACTTAACCATACCACCAGATGAGAGATGTTTTAAAATCAAAAAGCTTTTCGGCAGCAGAAAGAAATGCTTTTGGGTGCCACAAGACCCAGTCGTATTCAATGAAACATCACCTTTCCCCTATGGAAACGCAGAATATGAGTATGAGTTTACCAGCTCAATGCTAAGAGGAGTGCACAACATTGAATTCAAAGAATTCGTCATTGCACTAGACCTTGTTCCAGAAAACCAGCGCATAGTAGAAGATTTGAATGAATTGAATAAAGTGAATTCATACGTACAATCAAACCTTGAACGCGTCTATCCGGTGATATCATGAGAAAACTGTATTCAATTGCAGCATTTATGATCGCACTGATAGTCAGCATGCCAATTGTATTCGCGCAAGAGCTCAGCATCCAGCAATTCAACGGCAAAGGCAGCAGCAAAGGCGTTGCGCGAACACACGACGCATTAACCATTGAAGTTCTCGTCAAAATTCCAGGCGAAGACATAATTGACAAAGACCAAGTCAGATTGTATGTTGAAGAAAGCTATGCTACTTTTGACTCGTGCAATGCAACAGGAAACGGCTATTACAAATGTGTATTCTTTGAACCTGACTTTGAAGCATATGAACCAATACCGTTTACCATAGAACTGCGCGATGATGACGGCAATATTGTCGGCAGCGAAACGAAAACACTGATAATTGATTCAAATGCGCCAGTCATCAAGGATTATGTTGTAGAGCCCAACATCACCAGCGGAGATATTTCTGTTTCTTACGCGGCAGAAGATTACGGATTAAATTACGGCAACACTGAACAATGCGCTGGAATAAAACAAGTCATCATCACTGCCGGCAATTTTTCTGTTACCGATGCCGGAGCAGAAGGCGCGTGCACGAAAGACAACACGCTGAAGATGACATTAACAAAGCCGGGCAAGACGCAAGTTTGTGCGACAGTAACGGACCATGCAAATTACGCCAGCGCTCCGCGATGCCAAGAA
>JBGPJV010000030.1:0-7844 GCA_041485605.1 Candidatus Nanoarchaeia archaeon
CTGTTCCTACAAATGCCGGGTCTAAGCTGAATATTCTTAGGTCATCTGTTACAAAGAATAATTCGTAGTGTGTTGACGTGCTGGTTATTTCAAATGATAATGCGTCTGAGTCTGGGTCTGAACATTTTGAAAAGACGTTTTCTTGAATGAGTGTGCCGCTGCTGCTGCCTTGCGCGATTGTAACGTCGCTCAAGTCTTCCCATACTGCGTCATGTTCTGATGGGAATCCTGGGCCTGGTCCTGGTGATGGTCCGCCTGGCAATCCTCCGCCTGGGAATCCTGGTGAGCCGCCGTCAAAACTTCCTGGTCCTGAGCTGGCTGAGCCGCCTGGTATGCCTGTGCTGCCGCCGGTTGTTCCCGTGCTGCCACTGCCTGTTGAGGAGCCTCCGCCAAATGCACCTGGGTCAGTGCCTCCAAAAGAACCGCCTGAAAACGCGCCTGGGTCAGTGCCTCCAAAAGAGCCGCCTGAAAAGCCGCTTGGGTCAGTGCCGCCGAATGAGCCGCCTGAAAATGAGCCTGAGTCTGTTCCGCCGAATGAGCCGCCTGTAAATGCGCTGCCGTCAAATCCACCAAAACTTCCGCCTTCAAATGCGAAGATAAGTGGTGCTGCTATCATTGTTGCTATCAAAATCAGAGAAATGAATGGCAATGTTTTGGTTGGTTTCATTTGGTGCTCCCTTTTTATCAATTAATTTAAAATTGAAAAATAAAAAAATTAATGCTCGACAAATGTGTCGATGTCATTCAAGTCTTTGGCTTTCTTCGCTTTTGCTTCAGCTTCTGCTTTTGCGCGTGCAGCTTCATCTGCTTTTGCCTTGGCTTCTGCAACAGCTTTTGCTTCGGCATCTGCTTTTGCCTTGGCTGCTTCTGCATTTAATTCTGCTTCAAGACCTTTTGCTGTTTCAGCAGCTGCTTTTGCCTTGGCTGCAGCGTCATCTACTTTTGCAGGTGCTGCGCTTGACTTGTCGTCCTTGATGGTTGGCTCGCGCGTTTCCATCTTGTAGACAACTGCTACTCTGAGGATTTTGCCTTTTGCAAGACCGTCATTGTAGCGTTTTTCGCTGATGCTGTCGACTGAGTTTGACAATTCTTTGCCGCCGATTGCATTCTTCACAAAGTACTGTACTAATGCTTCCGGATTTTCTATCCAGGTAACATTGTCGTACAATTCGCGCTGTAATTCTGGAGTGTCAATTTTTGTTTCTCTCTTGTAGCCCCAGGTGTCTTTTGTAACACGCTTTGCAAATGCTTTGTTTGCGTCAAAGCCGAGCTTTCCTGCTTGGTCTGCAAGCTTGCCTTCAAGTGCCATGTGGTCGCCTTCAGTGACGCCGAAAATTCGGACGCTTGATGCTGAATTGCCAGGCTGTTCCTGATATACAACAACTACATAGCCTTTGATCTGGTCCGAACTGTACAAATCGGTAACTGTTTTCTTGCCGTCTGTGTTTATTGCGCTTGCTTCTGTTTGCAATGCTTTGCTGATTACATCGTCGCCTTTGAGTGCTTTTGCAAGCTCTTCTGCGCGCTTGACGGTTGTTTCTATTGTAGAAATTTCATTTGGGTTGACAACGCCGTCTTTCTTGACGTTTGTTAATTGTTCTCTTAGGTAGATAACTTTTTCGTGGTTGCCTTTTGCTGAGTAAACTTCTTGTTCAGTTGGTGCTTTGACTTCCTGAACTGCAACTTTGTCTTCAAGTTTAGAATCCTGCTTTGCGAAGCTGGTGCATCCTATTGCGCTTGCCGCGTATAATGCTCCTGCTGCAATTGCTCCGTATATTTTGTTCATTGTCATTCCCCCCGATATATGAGCGTAAACCGCTTATACCTACTGCGAAGTGGCACTAATATTTAAAGTTTACCTAAAAGTCAATCTTGAAATACAGGGCGCCGTTGAAGCCGTTTTTCTTGTCGGTTCTGTCAAAGTTTTGCCCCGGATCGTCTATAGATTGGCTGTTGCCGGTAAAGCCTGCTTTAGCACCAATTGACAAGTATCTGTTGAATGAATACGTTGCCTCGGCGCCGCCGCCAAATGTTTTTGTCTGCGTTTCGCGCAGTGAAATGCCGCTTTCAGTATCAGTATTCTTGAACACAAAGTATGGCGTGACGGTTAAAATTCCGCCGGTGCCGTTCTCTACTCGTGAATTCCAAGTGAATGATGGGCCAAACTTGAGTGCATAAGTTCTGTCTGTTTCAAGTTCGCCGAACTTGTTTTGGTTCCAGTATGCTTCAAGCACTGCATCGATTGAAAAGTCTGCGTTTCGCTCATCTTGTCTTTTGTCAAATTCTAGCTGGCTTGATGCCTTTTTGTTGTCTGAGTAAAGACGCTGTCTGCCGATTACGTCAACAAAAGTTGTGTCGTACTTGCCGTCAATTTTGAAGTTGCTGTTAAGTGTTGCGTCAAAGTCTCCTAATCCTTTGTAGAATTTCAACATCAAAAGTGATCCTGTTTCTGAGCTTGCAATGCCTGCTTCGCCGCCGAACATCCATCTGCTTGCTTTCATGTCGATAGCGTCAGAGAATTTGCTGTCTTCTCTGCCGGCAGCTAAGCGGAAATATAATTCAAGGTCTTTAGTGTTTTTTGCGTACAAGCCGCACGCGAGCATTTCACGGATGCTATTTACTTTCAGCTCGCTGCCGTCGATATTCTTGAAATCCTGGAACACGTCCTGGACGCCAAAGTATGGCCTAAGATTTCCTGTTTTCATTTCAATTTGTGCGTTTCCTGAGAATGTGTTTACTAATGGGTCTGTTTCTGCGCGGAATTCAAGTGAGCCGCGGAACATGTTGTCAAGTTTTTTTGCAACGCTTTCATCGCTGTCAGTTAGAGAAACTTTCTTTTCCTGTTTTGGCGCTTCTTTTTGTTCAACTGCTGGCTTGTCGTCTTCGTTGAATCTGTCTTGTGAATATGCGTTTTGTGCTGCAAAGAGGGTGCCCGCAAGTAATGCACCCGTAAGAACGGTTTTCTTGAAAAAGTTGCTGATGCTCATCTTAACCCCCAATATATACTGTCTTTATATCGTCGTAGCGCAAGGGATATTTAAAACTTTCTATTTTGTTGCTACTGAAGAATAGCAACTAATTAAGCAGGATAGTATGCACAAACTTTTTAAGCAGTGCTCTGGTTTTGCACGTCATGGAAGAACAAAGTGATGTTGGGGGAAAATTCCATAAAATACTCTCCTTTTCCAAAAAAAACGCAGTTCTCTTGACGCTATTATTAGTGCTTGTCTTGCAGTGGGTGCCAAACCCGCACGGCAACTACCCATGGGGCGGTATGTGGATACGAATGCAGTCAAGCAACCTTCCTATTGCTGATTCTGCTGCCGCGTCAAGTGTTGACAATTATCTAAGGCAGCAAGCTTCTGTAATTGCAAACCAGCAGTATCCAAATCTGCCTGATGCAAACAAGCAGAAAGTGGTCAATGATTTAATGACCAAAATCAGAACAGAAAATAAGGATAAGCTGGCTGAAGAGCAGAAAAAGCTTGCACAGCAGATTCGCGATCATTACATGTATGACTCTGATGGCAGAGCGTATCTATATATGCCTGACATTGACCCATATTTCTATTTGCGCTATGCCCGCAATATTGTGGAGAAGGGCCATTCATATGACATTCTGAAAGATGGGGTGCCGTGGGACAATCACATGATTGCGCCGGTTGGAACAACTGCTGACAAGAACTGGCATCCGTATGTGGCCGTTGTTATGTTTAAATTTGCGAAGATGTTTGAAAGCAGAATCACTTTGATGCAGGCAGCCAATTACTTTCCTGTTGTCATTATCTTCTTATCGCTTATCTTTGTCTTTTTAATCGCGCAGAAAGTTTCCGGCAATATCGGCGGGTTTTTTGCAGCGACCATGCTTGCGGTTATGCCTGCCGTGATGGGCAGAACACCATGGGGCCATTTTGATACAGATGGATACAACGTTTTTTTCCCGGTGGTAGCAGTGTATTTGATTATGCTTGCATTGAGTGCGGGCTCATCAAAGAAGCAGGCATTCTTTGGCGCTTTGACAGGGCTGGTGATTGGATTATATTCGAATTTCTGGAGCGGCTGGTGGTATTTGTTTGATTTTGTTATTGGCGCTTTTGTCGTTACAATTATTTTCGAGGTTTTGACGCATCTGAAAGAGGCAAAGGAAGGCCTGGCCGCGCTCTGGCATCATTCGCGCATTAAGAAATTCGTCCTCGTTGGTGCAACCTTCTTTGTTTCTTCTGCAGTATTTTGCGCTATAACAACCGGTTTCAGTAATTTTATTGAGGGTGCATTCAGGGGCGCGCTCAGTTTCACGTTCATTAAGTCTGCAGCGCTTCCAAATTTGTGGCCTAATGTATACACAACAGTTGCAGAATTGAACCCTGCCAACTTCAGCCAAGTAATTGCTTCTGTTGGCGGAACATTGATGTTTTCTGTTGCAATGCTCGGAATAATTCTGCTGTTTTTCAAGCGCGATGCGCACGGCAAACTTGACGTAACGTACAGCGCATTGCTGATATTATGGTTTATTGGTACAACATATGCTTCCACCAAGGGTTTGCGTTTCACCATTCTACTTGGTCCGGCATTTGCGGTTGCATTTGGCGCTGCAATTGGCTTGCTTGCCCAGCGCTTATCATCATTTGGCGAAAAAAGTTTGCACATGAGCAAGACGCTCATGAACATTGTTGTTATCATAGTTGCAGGCATCATTATTGTCAACCCGGTAGGCGCCGGAGCCAATATGGTGCAAAATTCATACGGCAGCGTTGTTAACGACGTGCCGTTGGTGAACGACGCGTGGTGGAATGTTCTTACTGCAATAAAGGACCAAAGCCAGCCTGATGCAATCATCAATTCCTGGTGGGACTTCGGCCACCATTTCAAGTATATTGCTGACCGCGCAACAACATCTGATGGCGCAGTGCAGAACTCGCCGCAGGCGCACTGGGTTGGCCGAGTGTTGCAGACTGACAATGAACGTGAAGCTGTTGGAATTCTGCACATGCTTGATTGCGGTGCAAATAGTGCTTATGATTTCGCTCTCAATTCCACACAAAATCCAGTGGTGGCATTCAAGCTTGTAAACGATATGATTATGCAGAATAAAGAAAAAGCTGGACAGCTTGCCCAGGCCGCCGGCATTTCTGAGGAAATATTGAAATATACTCATTGTGACCCGCCTGAAGATTTCTTCATTGCAAGTGCTGACATGGTTGGCAAAGCTGGCGTCTGGGCGCACTTTGGTTTGTGGACGTTTGAAAAAGCCGAGGTCTGGCAGAAGTGGCGCTTGATGAGTGAAGATGAGGCAGTTCCTCAGATGACAAAACGTTTCAATTGGACTGAGGCTGAGGCGAAGAAGGCATATAATGAAGCCAATGCGCTTGCTTCAGAGGATGCTGCTAATGAGTGGATTAGCCCGTGGCCGGGTTATTTGGCAACTGACAGCAGTTCGTGTTCTGTTTCCGGTGACACTGCGCGTTGTGGCAGTAATATTGCAATAAATTTGACAAATAAGCATGCAGAAGTGCGTCTGTCACAAGGTGTTGCGCGTGCAGGAAAACTCATTATTTACAATCCAAATGGTGACAAACAGATTATAGAAACACAGAATGGAAACGCTGGTCTTTCTGTTATCATGTGGCCAACTGGTGATGGTGTGAGCGCGATTGCAGCTTCTGCACCGCTGGCAGACAGCATGTTTACACGGATGTTCTTTATGAAAGGTCTGGGCTTGAAGAATTTCAAGCCGTTTACAACAGACCATCAATTGATTGGCGGCGACATTTACGCGTACAAGGTTGACTGGAAAGGAAATGAATCATACGTTCCAAAGGAGCTGACGCCAAAATCGCAGATTGAGCCTGGCGCAAAGGTTGCATTGAGCTATATTGGCTGGACTGATGATAATGTAGTGTTTGACAGCAGCATTCCAGGCTGGCGCGATTTGAACGTGACGCCTGATTCCCGCTTTGAAGACTTTGAAACCAAGCCTTTAACTTTTATTGCGGGCCAGGGCAAGGTTATTCCGGGCTTTGAGAAACGTATTGCAGGCATGAAGAAGGGCGAAGCAAAAATTATTGTTGTTCCGCCCGAAGAAGCATATGGCACTGATCCTGCAAAGCACGCATTGGGCAACAAGACATTGCACTTTAAGATTCGTGTTGATAACCTGGCGTAGTATTAGTCATTCTAAAGCTTTATAAAGCCAAAAGCCTGTCTTTTACTCATGGATGTATGGATAGTTATCGCTGCGTACAATGAGGAGCACAGTATAGCTTCTGTTCTAAAAGAGCTCTCAAAAGCCGGCTATAAGAATGTAATCGTGGTTGATGACGGCTCTGCCGATGACACCTATAGAATAGCAAAGCAGCACACCAAGCATGTTGTCAAGCACGTTCTTAACAGGGGTCAAGGTGCCGCTTTAAAGACAGGTATTGATTATGCTTTGCAGGAAAATGCCGACATTATTGTAACATTTGACGCTGACGGACAGCATCGTGTTGAGGACATTCCTGCTTTGATTGAACCGGTAAAGAAGAGAGAGGTTGATATTGCGTTGGGCAGCCGGTTCCTTAAACCGGGCTCAAATGTTCCGTTTTTGCGCAAAATGATTTTGAAATGCGGCATTTTTACTGTGTGGTTATTTTATGGCATTAAGCTGACTGATGTGCACAACGGTTTCCGGGCTTTGTCGCGTGACGCTGCCGAGAGAATTGATATTTCAATGGACAAGATGGAGCACGCGAGCGAGATTTTATCAGAAATCAAGCGGCAAAATTTAAAGTATGTTGAAGTTCCTGTTGTTATCAGGTACACGGCGTATAGTCAGGCGCATGGGCAGAGTAGTTTGAACGCAGTGAAGATATTTTATAAGATGTTGGTGCATAAGTTCACAAAATGATGCAGCCTATTCAGATTGTGGCGTTGGTTATTGCAGTGATTCACATAGCTCGGCTGCTGTCGCTGTGGAAGAGCAGGAAGATTCCTGGAAAGACCGCCCTGTTGTGGTTTTTGATTTGGTTCGCTGTGCTTTTCATAGTGTTCTTTACGCCTGTTATCGATGCTTTGTCCCGCCCGATTGGCGTTGGCAGGGGAATTGATCTTGTTGTGTACATCTCAATTTTGATATTGTTTTACATGGTGTTCCAACTGAATATGAAGATTGACAAGCTTGAGCGCGAGATAACGAAGCTCGTGAGGGAAATCTCCTATCAAAAACCACGGGTAAAATAACCGGTGGCTGAGATGACAACCGCGCTATTTGCAAATGTGACTGGATGGTTTTTGACTACCATCGGAAATTCGCAATTTCCGAGGCTTAAAAAATGAAAATAGTGATTTTCTCGTCGTATTTTTTGCCGCACAGGGGCGGTGTTGAGAATTATGTGTATCAGACCGGAAAGCGCTTGGTAAGACGCGGCCATAAAGTTTGGGTCGTGACCTCCTGCCTTAAAGGAATGACGGCAGAAGAAACGATTGACGGCATTCGCGTTGTTCGTTTTCCTGCGATTGAGCCGCTGCCGGGCAGAATGGCAGTTCCGCTTGCCGTGAATGCATTGAAAAAGACCGGAGTGCCGGATGTTATCATTACTCATACCCGTTTTTACCCGTTGTCTGTAGCTGGTGGCATGATTGCGAAGTCAAAAGGTATTTCATGGCTGCACGTTGAGCACGGCACTGCGCAGGTAAGTTATTCTAATCCTATTGTGAATTTGGGAGCTAAAACATTTGACGCGACTGCAGGAAAATGGATTTTGCGCAATGCAACAGTGGCTGGTGTGTCAAAGGCTTCGTGCGCATTTGCGAAAAAACTGGGCGCGAAAAGCTGCCTGGTTCTTTACAATGGCGTTGATACTGAA
>JBGPJV010000031.1:0-7765 GCA_041485605.1 Candidatus Nanoarchaeia archaeon
ATCTTTTGGCAACAAATTTCTTCGCAGTATCATACGCGTGCTCAACAGAATCAGCCGCAGTGTTCGCGTACTTTGTTATTGCATCGTGAAACTTTTCAGCATTAATACCTAAGAATATTGATGGTTCGTGAGTTTTCCATTCTCTGTCTTCTGTGTAAATCCCTGTCTTCACGCTTCTTTCTAAAACAATAGTCTTTTTAAACGTGATGACATACTTGTGTCACATGAGAAAGCTTCTATTCCTGCTTATCCTTCTCTCTACATTTG
The DNA here is from genome assembly GCA_041485605.1 of Candidatus Nanoarchaeia archaeon. Classification (GTDB taxonomy): domain Archaea; phylum Nanobdellota; class Nanobdellia; order Woesearchaeales; family ARS49; genus CABMGU01. The sequence goes on from JBGPJV010000031.1 coordinate 268, forward strand.
CTTATGCCCTGCCTTCGCCATCCGGCTGGGTGAATGATTATGCAAACATCCTTTCACTTGATGAAAAGATGCAATTAAACACACTCATTGACTCTATTGAGAAAAATACCACTGCAGAAATTACCATTGTTACGGTGCAAAGCTTGGAAGGCAAGCCAGTTGAAGACGTTGCTTTGAACTACCTCACCGAATGGGGTGTAGGAAAGAAAGCAAACGACAACGGCATTGTAATCTTAGTTGCGCCAAATGAACGGCTCTATAGAATAGAAGTTGGCTATGGCGCAGAGGGGGTTGTTAATGACGCCCGCGCAGGAAGAATAGGCAGGGAAATTCTCGCATTATATTTCAAAGAAAAACAATACGGCGAAGGATTAAAGCTTGCAGTTGAAGAAATTGGCGGATTATTGAAAAATGATCCTAGCGTTGTTGCAGAGTACTCTCCGCGCAGAGAATTTTTCAATTTACTTGCGCCATGGATATTTTTTCTTGGATTTTTCATAACTGGCGTAATAGCACGAGTAAGTGCATACCAGAAGAAAAACCAGTTCAGAACTTATTGCCTGTCCGAAGGAATATTTGTAGTGCTCCTAATTCTAATTGGAATATGGGCGCCATTTTTTGCGTTTTTCCTCGCAGCACCGTTCTTTTTCATAATCGGCACGATAATGCACGCAGCAGCATTGGCGCGCGGCAAACAATTCCGCGGCTGGGTATGGATAGGCGGCTACGGCGGCAGGCCAGGCAGCGGCAGCTTTGGAGGTTTTAGTGGAGGCAGTGGAGGCGGCGGCGGAGCAAGCGGCGGATGGTAATGTTTTTAAGTGAGTACGTATAAAGGTGAATGATGGCACAACCGTTTTACAAAAAAGCATGGTTTTGGATTATCATCGTTATTGTTGTTCTCGGACTCTGGTTTTTCTCCAGCTACAACGGACTGGTAAAACGAGAAGTAACTGTTGACAAAGCATGGTCAGACATAGAAGTACAATACCAAAGACGATTTGATTTAATACCGAACTTGGTGAATACAGTCAAGGGCTATGCCGGCTTTGAAGAACGTGTACTCACTGAAGTAACTGAAGCGCGCAGCAGATGGCAGGGAGCCATTTCATCAGGAAACACTAATGGCGCGGTCGCTGCGGCAGGACAATTTGAAGGAGCACTTTCACGATTAATTGCTGTCGCGGAAAACTATCCTGACTTGAAAGCATCACAAACATACCTTTCATTAATGGATGAGTTAGCAGGAACGGAAAACAGAGTTGCTGTAGCCAGAACACGCTACAACGAAGCCGCAACCGACTACAACTATGCTATTAGAAGAATACCAACCAGCATTGTAGCAGGAATGTTCGGCTTTGAAAAGAAAGCACTGTTTGAAGCAAAAGCAGGAGCCGAAGAAGTGCCAGTTGTAAAGGTATAAATACAACTTCTTTTTTCATTTTTTCATGAGTGAAAGACGCGGATTACTCCCGTGGCCAACCGACAGCGTGTATGACAAAGTCTCTTCTGACCAGCCCCATTCTCACTATATTGATGAACAGTTCATCCAATTGGCGCAGCACAATCCAATTATTGCCAGCGAGTTAGAGCGAACAACCAACTTTTTCATTGATGAATTCAACGACTACTGTGGCAAAATGCACTTATTTGCGGGCTTGCAAACGCACCGCATGATGTACTTTGCCGTGCAAGAAAGCAAACTTGTTCTGCCGCGCGCATTAAGGCCAATTGCCGAAGTTTTTGAGCATAGTTTAGAACCACCATATGATTACATTCTGCAAACATTCGAACGCCTCAAAGAAGATAATCCGCCTGTACAAGGCTACTTGCATAGGCTTATCAAATCAAGAGAAATAGAAAAGCATGGTCCGGGAGCAATCTTGGGAGTCAAAGCAGGCGGCATCCTTGTCTATTCAATGCTTGAACTGCAGGCAGAAGCAGAAAAGATGGCAAGAGAGTTTAAGTAGAAAATTTTATATCTTACATCAGATTTCTTCCATTTATGAGCGTACGAGTACTAACCTGGAACAAACCGCGCGTGCCAACAGAAGAAGAACTGCGCGCGCAAATGATAAAAGAAGGAATGAAGCCAACAATTGAAGTCATGGACAAAAACGAGTTCATGGGCGTGCATGCGCATACTTCAGATGAAACGCGTATTCTAGTTAAAGGCAGTGTAGAGTTTTCCGCAGAAGGAAGAAGCTATGTTTTGAAACCAGGAGACAGAATAGATTTGAAGGCGAATACAGCGCACACGGCTAAAAACTTGGAAAGAGGGCAGTCAGTGATGCTTTGTTCCACTAAAGGAAAGACAGTTGCGATAGAGATATATTAACGGCTTTCATTGAGAGCTTTTTCAACAGTTTCTTTTGGGACTTCAGTTGTGTACGTGCCTCCAAACTCACACGCCTTGCCTATTCGTTCTGGAATCGTGAATCTTGCACGTCCGTTTCGAGCTTTTTTGTCAATCACTGTCCTTGCCATAATATCCTCATTTTTGTACTTCGCTGGTATTATTGTCGGCAGACCAAACCGTTCCGACAGTTGTATCTGCTGCACCAATTCACCGTGTGAAAGATAACCTAGTTCTTTTGAAATCCGCGCAGCAGGAGTCATCCCAATCGAGACAGCGAAACCGTGCGGCATTTTTGCGCTGTCATAATTTGCAAGTTGTTCAAGCGGGTGGCCGAGAGTATGGCCATAATTCAATATGTTCCGCAATCCCTTCTCATTAGGATCCTGCTCGACAACCTCTGACTTAATCCTGCTGCTCTCCATAACAATGTGGCGCACGCACTCTTTGTCTTTAGCTAGTATCTTTTCAACGTTTTGCTGCAAATACCTGAAAAGCGGCTCGTCTCTGATAACCCCGTACTTTACAACCTCGCCTAATCCATTTGTATATTCCCTGGGCGGTAAAGTAGCAAGCGTGGCAGTATCACTAAACACTGCTTTTGGCTGCTGAATCCTGCCAACCATATTCTTGCCCTCTTCCAAATCAACCCCCGTTTTTCCACCAATAGCGGCATCAACCATGGCAAGCAAAGACGTAGGATACAAAATGCACGGGACTCCTCTAGCATAGTTCGCGGCAATCCATCCAGCCATGTCTGTAACAACCCCGCCGCCAACTCCAATTATAACAGAATCCTTGCCACATTTCTGCCTGGCGAGCTCATTCCAAACTCCATTGCACTTTCCAACCGTCTTGTTCTGCTCGCCTGCCGGAATCATCATAGCCTCTGCTGTAAGACCGGCATCCCTCAATGCAGAACGCACTTCAATAGCGTAACCCTTAGCATTAAAATCAGTAAATATCGCATAGCGTGAGCCCAAATTTGAGTTTTTAACAAAATCTACCATCTGTGGCACTAAATTATCGCCAATGACAATTTTATAGGACTCGCTAACTATTCTCTCAATTTTCAGACTTATAGAATTGTCGTCTATTGTGACCATTCTGCTGACGATTTGAGCAACATTTATAAACATTTATTGAATTCAAAATAGTCATCGGGGTGATAGCTATGCCATTTGAAGCAAAGAATTTCGACCATTTACTTGGAATTAAAGGTCTTTCAGACCAATTGATGAAAAACCACTTTACCTTGTACCAAGGATACGTTAACAATACAAACAAACTTTCAGACACACTTTCTGCAATGGTAAAAGCAGGCACTGTTGCAACACCAGAATTCGCAGAATTAAAACGACGCTTTGGCTGGGAATTCAACGGTACGCGACTGCACGAAGTATTCTTCAGAATACTGTCAAAAGAACCCAAGGCAATCTCTGACGGCAATTTGAAGAAAGCAATTGCGCGTGAATTTGGAAGCGTTGAAAACTGGGAAAAAGAAATGAAAGCCATCTGCACCATGCGCGGCATTGGATGGGGAATATTATATTACGACATTTCAACGGGCAGAATGTTTAATTGCTGGGTAAACGAGCACGACGTCGGGCATTTGGCAACCTGCGCTCCACTTCTTGTCATAGATGTATTTGAGCACGCGTTTATGATAGATTACAATTTGAAGCGGGCAGACTACGTTGAAGCAGTGTTTAAATCAGTCAACTGGGCGGAAGTAGAAAAACTATTCGCGTTAGTTGGCGGCAAATGAAACAACGAAAATCTTCGATTTTCGAGCTTCATAATTCTAGGTGCGAATTATGAAGATAGTTGTTGGAAGCAAAAATCCAGTGAAAATAGCCGCGGTAGAAAACGCTGTCAAAAGATTCTGGAAAGACGCGGAAGTTATCGGCATAGAAGTTTCACACGGCACAAACATACAGCCAAATTCCACTGAAGAAGCCATTAAAGGCGCGACGAAACGCGCGGAACTAGCTTTGAAAGAAGCGAACGCGGACTTAGGATTCGGGCTTGAAGGAAACACCTTTGACTCTGAACACGGCATGTTTGTCGACGGATGGGTAGTCGCGATAGACAAAAACGGCAAAAAAGGCATAGCGAACTGCGGCTGCCTATTGTTACCGCCTCAAATTTCAACAGCTGTCAGAAACGGCATGGAACTCGGGCCGGCAGCGGACGCGTTCTTCAAAACACAAAACATCAAACAAAAAGAGGGAGTAGTAGGAGCATTAACAGCCGGCAAGGTCACGCGGACAACTGCACTAGAGCAAGGCGTAGTTTTCGCAATTGTCAGGTTTTTGCACCCGCACTATTACGAATGAAACACAAACAACGTAAAACACTGCTTATTGTTTCTGCAATCATATGCCTAATATTAGCAGGCATTGCGCTTTACACATATGTTGCATATCAAAAAGTTACTGCTATCAGGAATTTGGACGTTACTCTATTGGAAATTTCTGCAGGAGAATTCACCTGGACAAGTTTCACTCTTGGCATTGCGCTTAACGTCTACAATCCAAACGACATTGACGTTAAAGTTGGAAATTTCACTGCACGCGCATTTGCAAATAACATCAAAGTGGCTGAGGTAAGACTGCCGGAGCCAGTGCCAATCGCAAAACACACTGCAGTCCAGAAAATATTCAATCTCAAGATAAATTACCTTGACGCAGGAGCGGTAATATTGCAGGCAATAAAAGACAAACACGTCACTTGGCGCGTGCAGGGAGAATATGACGTGCAGCTGCCTTTAGGATTAACGTATCCGTTTACGTTTGATGTACAGCGCATATGGAACCCAAGCTCTTCGTAGCAACAAAAGCATTCATCGTGCACAATGGAAAAGTGCTCATTCTAAGAGAATCTCCAAAATACGGCGCAGGAACAAATATCGGCAGGTACGATGTAGTTGGCGGCAGGCTTAATCCAGGAGAGAAGTGGGATGAAGGCCTATTGCGGGAAATAAAAGAAGAAACAGGATTATCTGTAAAAATTGGCAAACCATTTGCCGTCAACGAATGGAGACCTGTCGTTAAAGGCGAACAATGGCATGTAGTTGGCGTGTTTATTGAATGCCATGCAGAAGCTTCAGCTGTTGTTATGGACACTGAACACGACCATTACGAATGGATTGAGCCGAAAGATTATGCCAAATACAATTTAATACCCAACTTACACTCAATGTTTGAAGCGTATTTGAAGAAATAGCTATTCTATCGCTATCAAACTGGTATAGAAATCCATATATAAGCATTTTTAGTGGCTTTTCTATATACTGATGGGGTGGAACCTATATGGAACGACTACTTGTACAAACTAGAGCTTCTGATAAAGACCCGGTGCTTGCTGACCAGAAAATCGATGGAGTGCCATTTAACGAGTTCTTCAGGAACAAAGGAATCAAAACACTCAAAGAAGAATTGGTCGCTTCGTGCCACGGCAACACTGGTTATTCATTAAGTGCGGCAGAAGCAATGCAAAAACTTGCGGATGAAGGGCACAAAGTTGTTTCCATACAATCAGGCGGACTTTATTTCGCTCGACCAAGCCTTGAAGCAGCACAAGCGCCAACAGTTCCAATTATCAGCGTGCCATTAGGCGGTATTGATGCATTCCTTGCAGTTAATTTGCCGGCAGGATACGCGGCAATTGGGGGAGTTGCGCCTGGAAATTATCGAGCGGCAGCCAGAGTTGCAGCAGAAATTCTGCAAAATACTTACCGAGGTGTTTGCATCTGGGGCACACAATCACCTGCGCTCGAAAACAAACTCAAAGAACTCCACGTTCCCATTTTTGGCAGCATCAGTCCATCTGGAAAACAAAAAGATATGACTGGTGCATGGGGAGAAGTATCCCTGCTCGTTGGAGAAGTAGCGCTTGCTGACTTGGAACGATTTGAAAGAGAAACTAAAGTCGGCATTTACACTTGTTCAGCAGACCCTGTTGCGCACATGAAGGCTGCTGGAGAACTTAAAAACAGCGTCTACGTGCGAGGCGTGGAAAATGTCGCAATCTTTGCAGCAAAACTCTTCGCTGCAACAAACCCAGAAACAGCAGAAGCACTGAAGAAAATGAAATCAGACAAAGCCAAAACATACAAAGCGCCCGACCTGAGTGTCGAAGCGTTCGCGTGAGGTGTCACAATGACTATGTTAACTGAAACAGACGCAAGAAAAGTTGTTGATGCATACATAGAAAGAGAAGGCGCAATTTCGTCAACGCAGGAAATACTTGATGCGGGATTTGTTCCAAAGCTGCAAGGCTATAAAGTCAGGCCTGGCAAAGTCTCAGACTCAATATTTGGCGGAGAATTTGAGTATAAAGGACAAACGTATGAGAATCCGCCGCTGAACACCAAAGACGGCGTTCCAATGCGCATAATGGTCAGAACTGAAAGAATTTCTACACACGACCAAAATCGCGGCAGTATTCCATTTAAAGACCAAATTTTAGCGGAAAACCACAACTCCAACCGCAGACTCCTTAGAGACGCACTCGGAACTTCGCAGTACGACGTGCCTGGGCTACAGGATAATTCAGTTGTCATAGCTGCTGAAGATCTTAAACAACTGGGCGTTGAGAACGTTGTGCGCAGATACATGGCAAAAAGCACGACCTCAACGTCACTCTATCAATGGTATGTTGCCCAAGGAAAAAGAGGCAGATTTGCAGGACACCTAATTCCTAACAACCTCTTTACCAATGGGCCACTGCCATATGTTATGGACACTCCGTCAACAAAGTCAGACAAGAACGATGAGACAATTGACCCTGATTATTTGTTTGACAACGGCATCTGCACTCCGCAGCAGTTCAGGCAGATACGCAACGCGGGCATTTACGCGTTTGGGCAAATGTCTGAATTCCTTAGAAAGCGCGGAATAATTGCAGTTGACTCAAAAACCGAACACGGAATCAACAAGCTCGGAGAAATTGTTTCACAAGATGAAATCTGGACAATGGACTCGAGCAGATTCTGGCGCGCATCAGACTACAACAAGCAATTGGAACTCTTCCTAGCTGGAAAAGATGAAGAATTGCTCAAGTACATCAAGGAAACACAGCTAGGAGCAAAAGAAAAAGACTATTTGGAAGGCGGCAGAGTGGTTATTACGCCACTGTCCC
>JBGPJV010000032.1:0-7725 GCA_041485605.1 Candidatus Nanoarchaeia archaeon
CGGATAATAGATCTTTTCGAGTTTTGCGTCTGTGTGTGCTGTAATTATCGGGTTTGCCGTCCATATTTCACCGCTAAAGTTTTTCCCGTCAATATATGCAAAATAACGTTCTGCAATTTCATCCGGCTGCTGCAGTTCATTGCCATAATAATATGTGATGCTGCTATTGAGCATCCATACGCCGAGAACTGCAGCGACAGTAAAGAATACCCATTTTTTCTTTATCTTAAAGAGATCATAAATCCATACAATGCCGAGCGCTGTGAGCATTGCAACAAATGGGAGTGCCAGTGTCAAATATCGGTAGTCGTGGCAGTGCAGCTGTATGAGATAGAGTGCCGGCAGCAAAAGGCTGAGTGCGTAAAGCATGTGCGGTTTTTCCCATCGTTTCCATAGTGCATACAATCCTGGACCTGCCAGAAAGTAAAGTGTTGTTTCGCTGAACGCAAGCCACCAGCCATAATACCACCAGGGCCTGTAGTGGAGAACATTGCAGCCGAGTACGTTTGAAATGGCGTCTTGTGCTGCAGCTGCTGTCGCGAACGGACTGCCGTATGCAATCCAACTATACAGCATATAAGGAACGATAATGGTTGCAAAGCCGGCGAGCGTTGGAGCAATTTTTCTTCCTTTCTTTGAAAAGACAAGTGCTGCTATAAGCACTACGATGAATATGCCTGCAGTAAACTTGGAAATGTACGCCAGTCCAACAGCAAGGCCTGACCAGTAATAGAGTTCTTTGGTGAACAGCCAGAGTGCAAGAAGTGCAAAGAAGGTATGGGGAATTTCTGTATATTGATGAAAGCTGAGATAGTAGAATATGGGACTTAATGCAACCATAAGTGAAGCAATAATGGCTGTTTTTTCATCCCACCAGTCCCGCGCGAGATGGTAGGTAAGCCATACAATTCCAAGCATCAGCAAAATTTCAAATAATCTGCCGAAAAGTGCTGGGTTAAGGCCGAGTTTCCAGAAAAGGCCGAGTATAATGGGCATAAACGGCGGCCTGATGTGCTCCCAGAGTCCTGCTGTACCGCCTGAAAACAAATATTTGCCCATGCCGATGTAAACTCCTGAGTCCCACCAGATTTCGTGCCAAGAAAAAGCAAAAATAAGGCGAATAACTAATGCAACGGCAAGAATTATCAGTAACGAATAGTTCTTTTTCATGAAAATACTGGGTTCGGATCATCGAATGATGAGCGTGTTGGGTATTCCCTGAATATTTTTTGACCGTACGGATACGGCGCGCTGTGGAATAGGATTACTTTTCTTTTGTCATTCTCATCAAGCCAGCTTTTTATCGCTTCATAATCCTGTTTGTTGAACACGCGCGTGGCAATGATACTTGCATTGATTGCGCGTGCTTTGTTTGTTATTCTGTCCATTTGCCCGAAGTTGTCCATGCCAACATACGATACATCAAGCGGGATTGCTTTTGTCAGTGCATCAAAATATGAGGCAGGTGTTTGATAATACCAAAGCGCATAAGCTGTATCAGTCGAGTTTGCAGCAACTATTTTGTCTTTTAGCGTTATTTTCATTGGCCTGTTGCCCAGTATTGCCTTATCGCCGGAAATAATTTGCGGCGGGCTGCCAAGGGCGCTGACATTGTGGCCAAGTGCAAGATATAAGTATTTGTCAGGATAACAAATAGAGGTGATATTGTGCTGGCTGAGGTATTCTATTGCATAAATTTTGCCTGGGTGGTCGCAGCAGCCAATTACTGCTGTTGCATTGTTTCTGATGGCCTGCTCTACCAACATGTTGATGCCATGTGTGTCAATAACGACCGCAAGGTCTCTTCTGAGGAATCTGGTGGTGGGGTATGATATTTTGTCTATGGGAACTTCAAATCTGAACGTTCCATTGTCATCAACAGCAAACCACCTGTTGCCGTTTCTTGCAACAAGCGTGCCTGTTGCTACGTAGTGCGTAAGGTTTATTTTTTCCAGTTCTCGTATTCTTCCGCCTTCGTGCCATCCGATGTCTGGGCGAAGCTCGCTTTGGTTGTAGCTGAGCCGTTCTGAGAATGTGACAAGCAGCTCTGGACCATACGGGTTTGCTACTTGCCCGCTCAGCCAGTCGCGGTAGACTCTGTCATCCTGTGAAAGCAGTGTGCTGTTTGGAGTCAGCGTGAGTGTTGAGCCGCCGATTATGACTGCAGTATAATTGCCAGTGATATTTGGCGTGATTGCAGAATGGTAGCCGGTGGTTACAGTGTCGTTTGCAGTGACGGCATGCTGGTCAAATTTAAGCCGCGGTCTTTTTCCCTGCGATAAATCTGAAAGCAGTTGTGCACGATAGGTGTTTCCAACCAATTTCCATTCATCTGCTGCTACTCTGAGGAATGCTGCTCTATTTCTGCCGCAGCCAAGTGAGGCGCCAGTTTCGTACACGAGCGCCATTTCTTCGTGGTTGGTGCTGTTTATTTGGTCGTAATACTCGAGACTTTGGCAAATAAGCGTATCATTGCCGGTGAGCCGGCCGATGGCAAGTAATGCATCTCCCCGCGCAAACGAGTCTGCGCTTTCATTATATGCAACTTTTTCTAATTCTGACACTATGACCGGGAATGGTATGTCTGCTGCTTCGGGTGTAATGAGGAAATTGATGTCCTGCGCGTATGGGTCTGCTCTTCTCAGGAATTTCTGGATGCTTGCGTTCAAAACACCTGTGTAAATCAGCCCGGTCTGCGCTTTGCCGTCGATTATAAGTGTTGGCGCTTCGGTGACATTATAGCTTTCTGCAAGTATGTTTACTAAGGGCTCATCTTTGTAATCTTTGTCAAGAGTTAATACAACTAACTGTTGGTCATATCCTTTGCTTAAATCCTGCAGGATAAATCCCTGTCTTTCGCTGGCGTCCTGGTCTATTTCGTAGAAGAATATGATTGGCAGATATGGCTTGTCGCAGTCCTTATTCAGTTTTTGGATCAGTGCCAGGAATCTCAATTCAAGGAGGAAATATTTTCTTTTCAGATAATCATAATCTTTCCTTCTGAAAAAGCTGAATCGGGAATAGCTGCCTAAATCCTCGCCAACTTTTCTAATTTCACCTTTCAAGTCTGAAATGCGTGAAACCATAATTTCACATTGCTCGCCTCCAAAAGTTTCTGTGAAGAATTTTTCCACTCTATACGCCTCGCTGTCTATTTCATGCGCGACCATGACGTCTTCAATTATTGAAATTCTAAAAGCGTCAAAGATGTGGTTTATAAGAATGCCTGCTGCAAATATTAGAATGGTAAGCAGCAAGCTTCTGAGTAGAATGTTTTTGCGTTCATCCATGGAGGAGGGGCAGTAATTGTTCTTTGGTAACTAGCCCGAAAATCGTGTGCTCAAAATTCACGACAAGTGTCGGCGCCTGGTGTATATCGTAATAGTCTTCCATGAACTCAAGCTCTTGTGAATAGTGGTATTCTATGGCGAAGACGTGAAGATTATAGTGTGATACGAAGTCATCAAGTATTTTTCCCTGCTGCTCGCTCGCAGGATCGTCTTTTTTGAAATAGAAAAGAATTACATTTATTCCTGAACCGCAGTCCTGCTGGAGTTTTTTATCAAGAACGTACGTGCGTATCTGCATCAAGTGGTATTTTCTTTTGAGGAAACTGTAATTGTCTTCGCCGAGTTTTTCTTTTGCGTCTGAGGCTCCCAAAACTTTGCCGAGCTGCCACAATTCTTGTCCAAGGCTTCCGAGTCTTTTTTCTGCAAGCGGGCAGTTTGTTTCAAAGCTTGCGAACAATTCCTGCTCTACAAGGAAACTTTCAGCATCAAGTTCTGATTGCCTAAGGACTTTCGTGATTTCTGTTGAGCTTGAGCTCTTCCATTGGTTGCCGAGCAGCACTCCAATTGCAAATACAACTGCTACGAGAAGAACCGTTGTGAGTAAAACTTGTTTTTTCATCTTACCTTCCAGACATTGATGTTTGAGCCGGTTTTTAGTTTTTTAAACGTTTCGCTATTTTTGACGAGGAAGTCTAGTCCTTGCTCGTCGCGTTCCCAAAGCAAACCATGCTCCATTTCAGATGTAATTAGAACATTTGTAACGTTGTATTTTTTTAATAATGGTGTGGCTTGCGCAAGGTCTGTTGCTTTGAAAAGTGCGGCTACATCCCAGGATTGGTCTTCAGGGTCTGCAAGCTCTTTCCAGAGCGGGTCCATAAGTGCAGTATGGCCTGCTGATTCAACCCAAAATCCGTAATTCTCATGTGTAACAACTGTTCCTGGCTGGAATTCAAGTGCTTTGAAGAATGCAGGTGTTGGAGGTGTGTCTGCCAAAGAGACGGCATGTGAAATACTGCTAAATAATAAACCGCAAAAGAGAACGAGCAGTGCCGCTTGCCTGAGGAAATGAAGTTCCCATTTTCGTTGTGAGAGCTTTGCCAGTGCCGCGCCTGCCAATGCTGATACGACAACATTTGCAAACACTAGGAGGTGCGGAAAAAAGAAGCTGGCTGTGAGGAATCCGATGAATATGGCATATGCGGCATACGTTTTTTGGTTTCTTTTCCAGGCAAGCGCCGCTCCTACAAGTGCCAATAAAAATGCAAAGATGCTGAAACCGTAAACGCCGCCAAAGTCGCTGATGTATTGAGAAAGCTCACGGGGCAGTGCAACCAATGGCGGAGTGTGTCCTAAAACAATTGCGCCTATGCTTAGCAGCGCGGTTACGATGAAGCGTTGTGTGTCTTTCTGATAAGTGAGCAGTAATACAAGCAGGAAACAAATGGCAGTCACGTTGTAAATAAGTCCTGATAAAGAGGCAATAACGTATAGAATACTGCCTAGCATCCACCATCTGCCGAGCAGCAGCCACGTTCCTCCCATTAAGAGTGCAAGGATGAATGCGTGCGGTGTGCCGATAGTGCCTGTTGCGATGAGCGGCGGCGAGAGTGCATAAGCAAGCAGTATCCAGGGCTGCGTGTTTTCCGATATTCCTAGCTTTCTCAGCAAGAGCCAGAAGAATACAAAGCTGAGAAGTGCAAAGATGCCGGGAAGTAAATTGAATGCTAGCGGGCCGATAAGCACATAAGCGCCGGCAAGCACGATGTGATAGGGGTGTAATATGTATGGCCTGCCATTTGCAATCGCAGTATCAGTTGCCGGTATGCCTTTGAGAATCTCAACTGCCATTCTGCTATGATAATACGGCTCTATTCCAGCGAGCGTGGGATTGTGGTGCGCAAAGCGCAGGTGCAGCGGCAATACTATCATGAATACTGCAAGCACGAGGATTGCAACCAAATGCTGTTTCACGCTACCACCCTGACTTTGCAGTTTGGATCTTTTTTGTAGATGCGGACATTGGTTGCGTGGATGCGTTTGAAGCATTCGCTGTTCGCATATGGCAGGTCTTTCATTCCAGGAGGAACAATCAGGTAGCCGGCTGAATATTTGTCAAATAATTCTGCTGCTTCTGTCTCAAATGTTGTTTTGTATACGCGCGTTACGTCCTGGTAGCGTTCATTGATACGCGGCTGAAGGAAGAAATAGTCGTCAATGACGTTTTTTCTTTTCGCAAAAGAGGTTACGTAGTTTCCGTATGATACTGGTGCTAGTATAGTAGCGTCTGCGGGTGTTGTTTGGCTGAGTAGTTCGAGCGCGGCAACTTCTTCACGGGTAATGGTATGTTCAAGTTGTGAAGTGACTTCAGTATAGGTTGGATAAGCAGTTGTGTAAATAGCGAGTACTAAGGCAACAAAGGTGAACATCCAGGTTGCTTTGGCGATTTTTGTTTCTTTAAGCCAGGCTGAAAAGAACAGCGCCCATTTGGCAAATAAGAAGGCCAGCGAAATTCCGAGCAGCATTAAGCCCGTGTAGATGTTGATGAGTTTAAACCACAGCATGATCTTTGCTACCAAAGTAATGGAAAGGAGTATGAGCGTTTCGCGTTGCGGATCGATGAATGATGCTTTGTACAATGCATACGTTCCTCCAATCAGTGGGAAAACGCCAATCTGCCAAAGCGCGCCCAATATGGTTATCTTTGAAAAATACTGTGTCAGCAGTTCGCTTGGAACATTTTGCCAGATGACTGCCGGCCCGTGGAACAGGATGAGTTTTTTGTACATTAAGAACTGCGCCCATAATGCAAAGAATATTGCAAACAATCCCAGTTCATATTCAGCAATGCGCGGCTTGAGTTTTTCCAGTTGTAAAAGAAGTATGTAGACGCCGATGCTGAGCACAAATATGATTGATAATGGGTGCATGAATACAAACAACAAAAGCACCGAAAGGAATGTGAGAATCCATTTTCGTTCAGGACATTTCAACCAGGCATAGGTTAAGAAGAAGAACATTGGTATAGCGAGCGTTAATTGGGAAAGGTGGTTGAATGTATGCGCAAAATATGCCGGGACTAATGATGTAATTAGAGCAGTAAACTCTGAGAATAGTTTATGTTTTGTGAGAAGGAATGATATTAGATATGCCGGTATTACCAGCAAGCTGGCAAAGATATTTGGTATGATTTTGAATACTAAAGGAAGCGGCATAAAAAGTCCAAAGAATGCCAGTATGGCGTCAAAAATTGGGCTTCTGATTAAGGTTCTGCCTCCATAGCCGAGCGGGTCGTGCCAGAGCACTTTTCCGTGCAGTATGCTTTCTACTGACCTAGCTTCCAGGTAGGCGTCGTCTGAGCTGAGAAAGGGGGTGTGAAAGGCAAAATATAATCGAATGCCTAATACGAAGAGAAATACAACTGTTAGCCCCACCCACGGTTTACCCATACTATAATAGCGAAGGCGAGGGTTTATAAAGGTTATTGACCTTGAATACGATGGGTATGAACACGAAAAGGGTGCCGACAGGGGCGGATTTTTTGGATGATTTCTTGGAAGGCGGCTATGAAACAGATGCTATTACGACTATATATGGTCCTGCGGGCGCGGGCAAGACCAATCTTGCTTTGCTGGCTGCTGTTGAAGTTGCCAAGCAGGGAAAAAAAGTCATTTTTATCGATACTGAAGGCGGTTTTAGCGTTGCCCGTTTGAAGCAGATTCTGCCGGAATACAAGAAATTGTTGGACAAGTTTGTCTTTTTGCGCCCAACCACTTTTGAAGAGCAGAAAAAAGCAGTTGAAATGTTGAAGCAGCTGGTTAACCAGCGCATTGGCTTGATTGTTATTGATACTATTACCATGCTGTATCGCTTGCAGAGAAGTTTCAAGGAGGATGATAACTTTAACCGTGATTTGAGTTTGCAAATGCTGGCATTGAATGAGATTGCGCGCAAGCACAATATTCCTGTTTTGCTGACTTCTCAGGTGTACGCATCTTTTGAAAACAGGGGTGTTAAGATTGTTGGTGGTGATATTTTGCTTTATACAAGCAAATGCCTGCTTGAAGTTGAGCCGTTGCACTCTGGCAGGAGAAAGATTATGCTGAAAAAGCACCGAAGCATTGCCGGCGAAAAAGAGGCATTGTTTGAAATTGTAGAAAAAGGAATAAAAGAAATAAAATAAAAAATTACTCTTCGGTAAATTCTTCGAGAGTAAATGGCGGTTCTTGGTCTGATCCAAGCACTCCTCTTAATTTCAGGTATTCACGTGCGAGGATGTAGAACAGCAGTCCAAGTGATTTTTTTCCCTTGTTGTTGCATGGAACAACCAAGTCAATTTCGTTGCTCTGGTTGTTGGTGTCGCACAATGCAATGACCGGAAGGCCAATCTGGATTGCGTCCTTGATTACGTTTCTGTCCGGCCAGCTGTCAGTAACCA
>JBGPJV010000033.1:0-7660 GCA_041485605.1 Candidatus Nanoarchaeia archaeon
ACGCCGAAAGAAACTCCTACGGAGACACCAACTGAAACGCCCACAGAGACTCCTACTAACACTCCCACTGAAACACCGACAGAAACTCCTACTGAAACGCCAACAAACACACCAACAGAGACCCCAACTGAAACGCCCACGCCAACCATTACTCCTACTCCAACTATGACGCCAACACCAGGCGCACCGCCACCATTGCACGGCGGCAGCGGAGGCGGTGGAGGCGCTGCAGGTTCACCATGCGATACATTATGCAAGAGCCCACTCTACGAAAAAACACCACAATGCATCAGATGCCAACAACAAAAACCAGCATGCACTGAAAACTGGAAATGCGACAGCTGGACACCATGCACTACCGGAGAACAATACAGAAGCTGCCAAGATATGAACGGCTGCGGAACAACTGCGTTCAGGCCGATAACAGCACAAACTTGCGTCAGCACTCCTACGACTGAAAGTCCTTACCAGCCCCCAGCACCAGAAACTAAAGCTGAAGAAGTAAAAATAGTAGAACTCAGCAATAACGAACCAACTACCGAGCAGCCGCGCACACTCTTCAAGATTGGCTCATTTGCACTTACCACAAAGCACGTTCCACTTGTTATTGCGGGCATTCTACTGTATGCTGTGCTTCTTGCATTCATAATCTGGCACAACAGCCAAGTACACAAAGAACACAAGGAAACGCACAAGCTCAACTTCAAGCCAACACGCAAGAAGTAGATTTTTAAAAGGCTGAGTGTATCGAAGTTCTATGAAGATATGCGGCATAGATGAAGCAGGCAGAGGATGTGTTATTGGGCCTCTTGTGATTTGCGGCGCTATGATAGATGAGAAAAAAGAAGCTTTCTTGAAAGATTTAGGAGTAAAAGACAGCAAGCTTCTGACGCCATTGCAACGGGAAAGAATTGCGAAAGAACTGCCCAAGCACGTAACGTATCAGCTTATACTTGTGCCGCCTGCAGAAATTGATGCAAATGTACTTTCTGAAAATGGGGCAAACTTAAACTGGCTTGAAGCGGATAAATCAGTTGAACTGATAAACATGTTAAATCCTGAGAAAGCGCTCATTGACTGCCCGAGCAATAACACTAAAGCATATCATGAATACATTGCTGAGAGATTAATGGCAAAGACAATAGAATTCAAGACAGAACACAAGGCAGATTCAAAGTATTTGATTGTTGGAGCGGCAAGCATTCTGGCAAAAGTTGCGCGTGATGCAGCAATCGAGGAGATCAAAAAGCAAGTTGGCGAAGACTTTGGAAGCGGCTACATGGCAGACCCAAGGACCGCAGCATACTTGAAAAAAAACTGGGACAAACACCCAGCAATATTCAGACACAGCTGGGCGCCATACAGAGAACTTGCTGGCCTTAAGAAACAAAAGAAGATCGGGGAATATTAGTTACTTCGCTTCAATAACCTTGATAATGTGCCAGCCAAACTGGGTTTTAACCGGCTTAGAAAGTTCTCCAGGCTTCATCGCAAATGCGGCTGTTTCAAATTCCTTGACCATCATGTTTCTGCCAAACCAGCCCAAGTCGCCGCCCTTCTTCGCAGAGGGGCAGAGTGATTTTTCTTTTGCAACAACTTCAAAGTCCTTGCCGTGGTTGATGTCAAACAAGATGCCGAAGGCTTCCTGCTCGGTCTTAACTAAAATGTGTGCCGCGTGTACTTTAGATGGCATGCCTGTAGCGCCAATATAGACGTTTAAATACCTTTCCACCAAATCTTTATATACCTTAGATATAGGAAAAACAGCAATGGAGACGAGTGCGGAATCGACGACACAACCTCTGGACATACCGAAAGTAGCGAAAGCCACCAAGATAACCAAATTAGTGCTGAATGGCTTCAAGAGCTTTGGAAAGCACACTGAGCTGTTATTTGGCGATGACTTTAACGTTGTTCTTGGGCCGAATGGAAGCGGAAAGAGCAACATTCTGGACGCCTTGTGCTTTGTGCTGGGCAAGAGTTCTTCAAAACAATTACGAGCAGAAAAAAGCGCCAATTTGATTTACAATGGCGGCAAGACCAAACAGCCGGCAAAAGAAGCAGAAGTCAGCATCGTATTTGACAACCGGCAAAAAGTATTCCCTGTTGAAGAAGACGAAGTCAAGCTTACCAGAATAGTCCGCGCGGACGGCGCCGGCAAGTACAAGATAAACGGCAAGACAAAAACAAGACAGGAAATTCTTGAATTAATGAGCGCGGCAAAGATTAATCCAGACGGCTACAACATAATCCTGCAAGGAGACATCACCAGACTGGTCACGATGAGCCCGATAGAGCTCAGACAGCTTATTGAAGAAATAGCAGGAATTGGCGCATATGAAGAGAAAAAACAGCAGGCACTTAATGAGCTGGAAAAAGTTGGCGGAAAACTCAACGAAGCAGAGATTATCCTGAAAGAAAGAGAATCGTACCTGAAAGATTTGAAGAAAGACAGGGACCAGGCATTAAAGTACAAGGACCTCAATGACAAAATAAAACAGAACAAGGCGAGCCACCTCAAGAGACAGCTTAATAAGAAAGGTGACGAGCTCAAAAAACTTGAAGACAGGAGCTCAGGACACAAGGAAAAACTTTCAAAATACCAGCAGCAGATACAAGTTCTTCGTGCAGAAGTAGCCGAGCACAAAAAAACCATCCAGGACATCAATTCTGAGATTGAAAGAAAAGGGGAAGTTGAACAGATAAAGATACAGAAAGAAGTCGAGCAGATGAAAATCCAGCTCGCAATGCACAAAGGACGCGCCAGCACCTGCAAGACAGAAATAGAAAGAATCGGACAAAGAAAAGAACAGCTGCAGAAAAATCTGGAAGAAGTTGACAGCAAGATAAAGGAATTAAATGAGCAAAAAGGCAGCCAGACAGCACAAGTCCAGGCAATGACCAAAACAATCACTGACCTGGATGCCAAGATAAAAGAGTTCAAACTCAAGCACGATTTGGCAGATGACGCTGACATTGACAAGCAATTCGCAGAATTAGACAAGAAAGCGGAAGACCAGCAAAGAGAACTGCAATTATTACGAGAGAAACAGCAAGCGCTCGTCAGGGAAAAGGACAAGGCAGAATTCCAGATAGCCACCATGGACGAGAAAATAGCCAAGGTCAAAGAACTTGAAGACGCCCACACCGGAGAGCTCGAACTTCTCAAGAAACAGAAAGAACAGTTCAAGAAAATGGTCCTGGAGCTGAATGAACTGCTCAATCAGGACAGCAAGGATGCCAATACGCTCGCAAAAGGAAGAGCGGAGCTGCACTCTTTGCGCGAAGATGAAAGCAAGCTCAGCATCAAGCAAGCCTCAGTGCAGGAAAGCATCGCGGCAAACATCGCGGTCAAAAAAGTAATTGAAAACAGGCAGAAACTGGGAGAAGTATATGGAACAGTTTCTGAGCTGGGAAGCTCTGAAAGCAAGTATGCCCTTGCTTTAGAGATAGCCGCATCGCAGAAGATTCACAGCATTGTAGTAGATGACGACAAAACAGCATCACAAGCAATCAAGTTTTTGAAACAAAACAAGTTTGGATTTGCAACATTCCTGCCCTTAAACAAGATCAGGCCAGCGCCGGTCAAAGAAGAGCTGAAGAAGCTCGCAAAAGAAAAAGGCGTGCACGGCTTTGCAATTGACCTGCTTGACTTCGACCTCAAGTTCAAAAATGTCTTTTCGCACGTCTTTGGAAACACGCTCATTGTCGAAGACATCGAAACTGCAAGACGAATCGGCATTGGCGAAGCCAGAATGGTAACACTCGACGGAGACATGTGTGAATTATCAGGCGCGATGACCGGCGGATTCAGAGCAAAAAAATCAGGCAGCTTCAAAGAAAAAGAAATTGAAGGCAGGCTGGAAGACACTAAGAAACAAATAGAAGCGCTTGATGACAGGCTGCAAACTCTTGAACAGAACAGGAAATCAAACGAAGACAAGATTACAAAATTAAGAGAATTAAAAGCCAATTTAGAAGGAGACATTATCAAACAGGAGAAAAGCCTGCACCTGGATACTGGAGATTTAGAAGCAACAAGAAACTACAAGGAAGAGTTAACCAAGACTATAAAGCAGATTGGAAAAGATTTGGAAGCATTAGAAGAAACGATTGCTGTCGAGACCAAATCGCTCACTGACCTGAAAATAGAAAAACAAACTATCAGGAACAAGATAACAGAATTACGAAACCCGCGCGTTCTTGCAGAATTAAATGCTTTTGAAGACAAGAGAAAAGAGCTTGACCAGGAACGAATGAGAATAGAAGTAGAACAAAAAGGAATTGACGTGCAGCTGACTGACATTCTTGGCAGGGACAAGGAAAGCATGCACGGCCTGCTCAAAGCAATGGGAAAAGAAGAAGAAGGATTTAACAACGAAATTACAGACTTAGACAAGCTGGTTGCAGGCCAGGAAGCAGAACTCTCAAAGAAAGAGAAAGAACAATCACAATTCTTCAGCCAATTCAAAGGACTAATTGAAAAAAGAAATAAATTAGACAAAGAAGCCACTGAAAAAGAAGGCAGAGTTCTCGGTATTGACCAAGTCGGCAGAAAAGAAGAAATGACGATGAATTTGCTTTCCATGGAAGAAGCAAAAGTCAAGGCAGAAACAGCCGGATTGACCGCAGAATTTGAACATTATTCAGGCGTTGAACTTGACATGGAAAAGCCAGAAGAACAGCTCAAGAAAGAAATAAACGAGTTTGAACGCATGATGGTGAATATCGGCAGTGTAAACATGCGCGCACTTGAGATTTACGAGACCGTTGAAAAAGAATATGGAATCTTACTTGACAAGAAAAACGTTTTGCTGAAAGAAAAAGATTCTGTTGTAGGCATGATGAACGAGATTGAAAGAAACAAGAAAGACCTGTTCATGAAGACATTAACTGTTGTTGACGGGCAGTTCAGGAGAATTTTCAGCCAGCTGACAACAAAAGGGGAAGCTTACCTTGAAATTGAGAACAAGGAAGACCCATTCGCAGCCGGATTAAGATTTAATGTTCGAATCAGCGGCAACAAGTTCATTGATATCAGAAGCTTGAGCGGCGGTGAAAAAACGATGACCGGCCTTGCGTTCTTGTTCGCAATACAGGAGCACGAGCCCGCAACTTTCTACATTTTAGACGAAGTTGACGCAGCCCTTGACAAGCACAACAGCGAAAAACTGGCAAAGTTAATTAGAAGCTACTGCAACAAAGCGCAATATGTAGTTATCTCGCACAATGACGCCATCATTTCAGAAGGAGACGTTCTTTACGGTGTAAGCATGAACCAAGATGCCGGACTTTCTAATGTTGTCAGCCTAAAGATGTAAGTATTTTCTTAATCTTTTCGACCGACTGCTCCCAGGAATAATCCGTTATTATCGTGTTTCTGGCGGCTTTGCCTAATTCTGTGCGCTCTTTGGGATGCTTGAGTAAATATTCAAGCTTTTCAACAAGTTCAGCGACATCCTGGCGGGCAAATAACAAACCGTTCTTTCTGTCTTTAATGTATTCTCTTATGCTGCCAACAGGCGTTACAACAACAGCCAAACCTGAGGCCATGGCCTCCATTGTAGCGAGAGAGGAAGTTTCTGTCAAACTGGGAAGAACGAAAATGTCCATTGCCTGCAAAAATGGAACAACGTTGTCCTGTTTTCCAACACGGAGAACATGGTTAGACGCTGGAATTTCCTTTTCAAGACCTTCCCCGACGATTAAAAGCACAGTGTCACGGTTCTTCGCGTGAACTTTCAAAAAGGCGTTGTACAATGTAGACAGGTCTTTTTCCCTTGCTATCCTGCCGCAAAAGCCAATAATTTTGAACGCTGGATCGATGCCTAAATTTTTCTTCGCAGCTCCCTTGGATGCCGGCGGGCAGAACTTCAAAGGAGAAACGCCCATATGCACGATTTTTTTCTTTGCTGTAATCTTGTTTGCGGACAACAAGTCCACAACCTCGCCGGACGGGCACAAAAGCAAAGAGCACTTGTTGTACATTCTTCTTGCCAGATTCTGCACATACCAGCCAGCAAGCCATTTATTCATCTTCATTGCCCTTCTGGCAAGATCCCATTCAATACTATGAATGTAACTTACGACTGGCTTGTTGAGCTTGCTGGCAATCTTGATGGCGGCAGTGCCAACCGGCCCAATAGTCTGGTTAAAGACGACATCTGCTTCTGCAATTACTTTCTCCATTGCGACTTTATCCGGCCTGCAGAAAAAAATATCTCCAAACTGAATCTTGATTAATGGAAAACGAATGACCCTCACGCCTTTAACAATTGGAAACTTGCCTTCAAAATGAGGCGCGAAGACAGTAACCTGCATGTCTTTTGCCAATTCTGGAAGTATCTGTGAAAGAAAACGCGCAATGCCATCCCAGCGCGGCAGGAAACAGTCGGTTGATATTACAATTTTCATTTCAGCCTGTAAAATACCTCAGCGTATCTATGCCCGTGTATAATGCCGGAAAGCCAATCCTTAAGGATAAGCTTCCAAAGCAATGCCCAGATGGCAAGTGTTTGAGATTCGTGGACAAGAAATGCCTTGATTTTTGTATTGAAAGTGTCGCTGATGTCAACAACTAATCTTGGAAGATTACGGTTTCTGAGCTTTACCAATGACCAGATGTCAAATGAGTAAACAGGACACTTAATTTTCTTTTGCTCGACCAGTTGCATTACTAATCTGTATACAGCCCTGTGATCTGGATGGAAATCATCAGGAGCGTGAGTAAAGATTTTAGACGGCTTTTCCTTCTGGACAATCCACGCAAGCTTCTGGGCAATATCACGCTTTTCAAAATCCTCATCAAAATGGCCTTCCCTAACGCCCAAATATGCAACACCGGCACAGCCCATAATCTTGTCTGCCTGCAAGCTTTCCTTGACACGACGTGTAATGATTACTTCCTTTCTTAAGTGAGGATGAGATTTCTCTCCAAAAGAACAGATGATTGTTCTGACACGCTTACCTTCTTTAGCGTACTTGGTTAAAGCTCCACCAGCACCTATAAGATGATCGTCGTTATGAGCGCCAATGGCTAAAATAGTATCTTTCATACGAAGAAAGCTATACTGAGTGTTTTTAAAAGTTGTTAAAACAGCATCTATTTTGTCAGCCTGTCAATAACTGAAGGAAGAGACTCAGGATCAACATACTTTGCGACAACCTCGCCGTCCTTGAGCACAAACGTGGTTGGGTATCCATAAACGCCGCCAAAACGTTGTGATATATCGCCTTTGCTGTCTCCCGCGTTTACAACCGGGAAATTAAGCTTGTACATTTCAATGAGTTTTTTGATGTCGTCATCTGAACTGTTGAACTCAAATCCGATGAGTTTTGCTTTTCCTGAATACTTTTCCTGAATGTCAACATATCCTGGCAGGTCTTTCTTGCACGGCCCGCAATAGGTTGCGCCGCAGATGAGCACGACAACGCCTTCGTTTTCCTTTGGATTCATTACTTTGCCATCAATTGCCTTGGAAGAATAGTCTATTTTTTGGCCTGTTGCCTTAATTTCTACCTCTGGCACTGGCTTTGGCGTACTATGCTGTGAACAGGCCGAGAGCAATAACGCAAGACCCCCCGCAATAAGCTTATTCATATCCCTAATCTATATAGTGCAGTATATATATTTTTCTATACAGAATAAATAAAAAAATTA
>JBGPJV010000034.1:0-7653 GCA_041485605.1 Candidatus Nanoarchaeia archaeon
CCTTTGTTGCTTACGTCATTGCATTCCAATTATTCAAATTAGCACAGAATACTAAAATCGTACAGCCGATATCAATGCTGTTCGTCGTGCTATTCATGTCGTGGCTGAGAATATACCTCTACCACATCATCAAACAATTCAAGTAAAATGAAAAAAAGAGGCCAAGTTACAATTTTCATAATCATTGGAATAATTCTATTACTAAGCGTAGCAGTCGGAATATACTTCTACGGAAAAAGAGTTACTGAGCCAATAAAAAGAGTTGTTGCAGTGCCAGAAGACGCACAACAAGTGTATGATTATGTTGCAACGTGCGTAAACCAAATCGGCAAGGATGGACTTATTTTACAAGGCACACAAGGCGGCTACATTAACATCCCGCCAATCATAGAGAAAAATCCCAATTCATTCGTCGCGGCAGACCCTGCAGGAATTGCGAAAACACCGCTGTGGTACTATGAAGGAGAAGAAAGAACACCATCATTAGAATTCATGCAAAGAGAACTGGCAGTGTACGTCAAACAAAACTTGCCGCAGTGCGTAAACTTTGAATCATTCGCACAACACCTGAAGATAACACCAAAAAGCGACATCCTCCCAGTCATCACGTACACTGACGAAGAAGTCATTATCGAAATCAAATGGCAGTTAGACATCGCTGTACAGGACAGATTTGTACAGCTCAACGAATTTGTCGTCAGCTTCCCACTCAAATTCAAGGCAATGTACGAACTAGCCAAGCAAACCATGGAAACAGAAAATAAACAAGGCTGGTTTGAGAACTTGACCATTGATTTAATGAGCGCAAACTCAAAAATACCATTCACCGGCATGGACATCAGCTGCGGCACCAAAAAATGGTACATGCAAGACATCAAAAAAGAACTCAAGCGTGTATTGTACTATGACTTGCCGCTCATCAGAGTAGCAAATACCAATTATCCAGCTCCATTAGCTCCACTGAAAACTTACACGCGATTAAAATCAGACGCGGTAGACATCAGAAAAGACCTTGAAAACGGCAAAGAACCAAAATGGCCGACAGACGCGCCAGCAGACGTATTCGAAATGAACAGAATGATGTTTGATGCAGGCGTGAAGAAAACAGATTTGAAAGCAGCATTCACTTACCTGCCAAACTGGCAATTATTGGTAAACGCACAGCCAAGCAGCGGCGGAGTACTAAGCACAGCAAACGCAAAAGGAGCACGCAAATACTTGCGCTTCCTCTGCATCAACCAATGGCACTTCACTTACGATGTCATTTACCCAGTTAAAATGCAGATAAAAGACGACACTGCATTTAACGGCGAAGGATTTGTCTTCCAAATGGCATTCCCGGTAATTATAGATGACAACGAAGAAGCCAGAACATTCTTCGGCATCAGAAAATTCGTCATTCCAGATGCCGGCACAGACTTCTGCACCAATTTCGGCACACAATCAGTAGATGTGCGCGCAAAAGGGTTTGTTGAAGGCGGATTAATTGCAGAAGACCTTGAAGATACTAACATCACATATACTTGTGTAAGTCAAGAATGCCTGCTCGGCAAAACAATCAGCGACGGCTCAGGAATAATACGCCTTAACACATACCTGCCGGAAGGATGCGCGAATCCATTGCTGACTGCGAAAAAAGAAGGATATCTTCCAGGCAAAAAATACGGCACTGGTGCACTTGACATCATGATGACAAAACTCAAACGACTGCCGTATACCATTACGATACATCCATACGATTCAATCAACAAGCGCTGGCTGGCAGACATTTACAACAGACTGCCCAAAACCATGCACGCGACAGTCGCAATTAGCTTGCGCAACGAAAGCTTCGACCAATACAAAAGCTACCCGGCAAGCGCTGTACAATTCCAAGCAGAAGGAAGCACAGAACTCTCAAACATCAGTGATGTAGAAAGAGATGAAGTAGAATTTGTGTACGATGACGCCGCGTACGACATCGACATCATGCTGTTCAAAGGCGACACTGTAGTTGGCGGCTATCACGCAGAAAACGTCACGATACCATATGATTCAATCGCAGGAGCAAGCGCGGTAAACTTCAACGTGTTTGAATGGAGACCGCTCCCAGAAACAGGAGAAGACCAAGCAAAAATGTTCATGTCCCTCTACGAAGAAAAACACGAAGAACTAGCACCACAATTCACATGAACAAAAACGCAATAGCACTGAGCATAATTTGGATGATTGTAATGCTTCCGATAGTCGAAGCTCAGGCAATTGGCGGAGACCAGCCAACAGCAGGCGGCGAAACCACTGCAAAACCACTCTTCGTAAACGCAACCATTCCACGCTACCCACGCACGACAAAAATAGACGTGGCGGGAGTTACAAAACCCGGAGCAACGGTTACTGTGCTAGTTAACGGTGCTGAAGTCAAGAAAGACATCATCAACGACGGCACGTTCCTGTTCAAGAACGTTCCACTTTTGATGACAAACACTATAATTGTTAGGGCTGATCTTGGAAGTGAAAGCGCGTCACAAACTTACCAGGCAGATGTTGACTCTGCGCCACCACTAATCAATGTTTCGATCGCATCAGTTGTAACAGCCGCAAGCGCAGTCGCAAAAGTCAAAGTTTCAGAGCCAGTAAACCTAACAGTGCAAATTGGAAATGAAACAAACAAATCATACTCACTTAACGCAGGCAGCAATGATGTGCCTCTGACTTTGCTGCAAGGCGAAAACATGGTAGGCTTTACGGCGGTCGACAAAGCCGGCTTCAAATCATTTGTAGAAGAAAGAGTAGTGTATGATACTGGGCCGCCACGATTTGAAAGCACCAATCTTGACAAAATATCACCAAGCTACCGGCAAGAAATAGACATTAAAGGAAAACTCTCAGAGCCAGGCAGCGTTACAGCATTTGTAAACGGCAGACCGCAAAAAACAGTAACAACAGATGCGGATGGTAGTTTCTCAGTTAAAGTTAAACTTGAACGGCCGCTGGCAGCTAATTCTTCAGGAGAAAGAGTAACCGGAGCAATTACCGGCAATGCAGTTTCTATAGATGCAGGCATACAATGGAAGAACAGAGTAAGACTCGAGGCAATTGACGCAGCAGGACTCAAAGCAAGCACGCCAGAAGTAGAAATTGCGTATGCACTTTGCGGAAGCGGCACTTGGATTGACGTTGTACTTACAGATCCAATGCCGGACATACTCAATCCACGATTAATCATTGAAGGAATCCAGCAAATCGGCATAGCATTCAATTATACTTACAGAGGCGGCGCCAAAGCAGAAATAGATGCCAGAAACATCAAAATCAGGCCGCTTGTGCTTGCACCAGACGTAAAGAAAGAATATGATAATGGATTAGTACAAGTCCGTGCGCCAAATGTACGTGCGCAGAAAAGCACAAAGCCATCAGGCGTCGGCTACATACAGGTAAATTTCAACAAAATAGACGACCCATGGTTGCTGCCGGAAAAAGACGGCAAAACAGAACCCGGACCGGCAAACGCCACAATGTTCTCACGCGAAGAAAGACTATCAGAACACAGAGCAGGAGATTGTGTTGTGCCAGGACTTGGCTGCATGAAATTATTCTTAGAACTGGAAATACCATTCACAGAAACAACACGAAAGATGACGTACGACCCGCACGTCCAAGGCACACTTGAAAAAGACGTTGTCGAGCCGCTCACGCAAAGAACATGCATTGACGTCAGCATTGCAATCGACAAAAGAGTCCCGCCAGATGTTTTGCCATCAAACTTACTCAAAACAATCAGCAAAACACTTGGCACTATTGTAGAAACAATAGACAAAATACTGAAACCCATACAGACAATCGGCAAATACTTGTTTTACACTTGTGTCGCAGGACAATTTCTGTCATTAGTTCCAATATTCCTTGAAAAATACAACTGCGAGTTCAAGAAAGTCACAGACATATTATCAGGAGGACAAGGCGCCTTTGACCCGAACATCGCTTCAATAAACGCCTGCGACGTGGAATACGGTGCAGGCAGCGATTCCGCAAACAACTGCAACACGTGCTCAAAATGGAAAGACTACCGCAAAAAGTTTGTGCGCACTTATAGACAGGTCTGCGACAGAGTAATGTGCCCGGCAGCACCTTCGCTACAATATTACTTGAAAACACGAGGCAGAGAAGCGCCAAAATTAATTAACACTAAAAATGCACAAGGAGAGCTTGGCAGCTATATATACAAAGAAGGAAAGCTTGCAATCGGCAGCGATTGCGCGGCGTGGATTGACAAAAACAAAAGAGCAGAAGAGAAAGGCACTAAAAAAGCAGTACTGCCGCCAAGATTATTCTTTACAACAGATGAAGTCCAGAAAATTTACGATAAATGGCTTACACACCAGACAGATACTTCCAGTGAAACGGGCAGCCAATCATCAGGAAGCATCAACTGCGCAGGACTGCACCCTGCTACACCAGACTGCTGTGGCTTTGAATACATGCAGGAATGGAGCTCAGCCTGCGGAGTCAGCGCACTCGGACAAGGATTAGATACTTTTGACGAAATAAAAGAAAGCACCTGCCTTTCAGCACAACAAGCCGGTAAAAACGACATAGCAGGTGCAGAAGGACAGACAGTCCAGTGCAACAAATTACTGAACGCAGTCAGCGGCTTCTGCGAGAAAAATGGCATGCCGCCATTAACACCGATTAGAGTCACGACAATAGAATCACGAAAAGCAGATGAATTAGAACTGCAAAAGTACGCAGAAAGCAACGAACTCTACATTATCGTGCAGGAAAAAGGCGGCAGCAGCATACTCGGCGGAGTTGCAACCGTTGGAAAATCACAAGGATTCAAGATTAGCCTTGGACTCATAGTAAAAACATTAGAATTCCAAAAAAGCGACAAGCCAGACAAATTAGCCATCAGCGAGCGCTCAAAGTTAACAGAAAAGCTTGACGTAGTTGAATATCCCGGCTACACAGCATTCCAAGAACAATGGTTCAGCCAGGCACAAATAGACGAGTACAGACAAAAGGGAGATAAAACATCATTCCTTTCCGGATTCAAAAGCCAGCTCTGCGAAGCAGCAGGAAAAACAGGACTTAAGAGCTGCAACATAGACGCCAATAACATCTATGGACAAGTTATCGCAGCAACCGGCACACCAGACAAAGAATACATCATAAAGCCATCAGACGGACTCATTAATTCAATCAGATGCCTCTGCTTCCCAACCATTGTCGGCTATTTGAAACAATGGCGCAATATAATGGGCGCAGTAAAGAGCTGCGTTGACACTATAATATTGACTGGTGATGGTGAGAATGGCGTCTGCCAAGCAGTAGTAAGCCAATACGTTTGCGACTTATTATATGACATACTTGCCTGCTTTACACAAAAGTTCAGCACCGGCTCAAGCAGAATAGAAAAAGAAGGCGGCGGAGATATCATGGGAGCACTCGTTGCATCAGGCAGCGAAATGTCACGTGAAGTAGAAGGCAGATACGGTGAAACAGGACTTTACAAAGCGGTATTTGTCGACAAAAAACTAGTGCACTCAATCTGCATGTTCGCATTTACCGGCACGTGGGACTTCAACCTTGGAGCAATCTATGACCAGTCAGTAGACCAGATTCCACTCAATAGCCAGGCATTATTAACGCCATGTAATAGAAGATTTGTAGCATTTAATCCGTCAACAAGGCCGGGCGGCCTGGTTACGTGGGTGTATCACTTTGGCGCATTCATCGCATCAGGCGCAGACATAGATGCAGAACTTCATCTTGTGTGCAGCGATGATTTCAGCTGCAAAGAATCAGACGGCTATGAAAACGGCAAGTGCGACTGTCAAGGCAAAGGAAAACGAGACGCGGTCATAAGGCCAGAGAACCTGCCATCACGAATTAAGAAAAATCAAATCGTCAGCGAAGAAATATTCTACACCATGCAGGCAGGAGCAGGAGAAAGCAACGTCAGATACGACAAAGCATACCTCGTGTACAGATGGAAAGAAGCAAACAAGCAAATGCGCGAAGAAAAAACAGACCCTTGTTCAATCTCACAAACCGGCGGCGGTGGAAGCGTGCCAGCATTCTGCAGATTTGACCCGTTCACTTTCAGCTTCAGATGCATGTTTGGCGAAGCAGCAGGCGGAATCAGATTCAAAGGACACAATGTTGTCTACGCACACCCAACAGTTTTAGGAGGAGTATTTGCAAAAGGCGAAAATGTTGCTGTTGAACTCCAATTACAGCAGGACTATCCAGGCGGAGACCAATACAACAAATACCTCCAGTACACAATCTTAAGCCCGCAAGGAACAGAACTCACCAGCAACAAAGACAGAGGACTAATGCTATTGCAGACAAACGGCGATTTCAACAAGAAAATAGCCGCAGACGGTACGCCGCCAATACCAATCGAAATAAAACGCGAATGGTTTGGCGGAGCAGAGCCGGGAAAACCGTTCATTATAAGACAATGGACCAGCAAGAATCCAAAATCACTTGCGGACAATAAAGTAATAGACGGAGTTTCATTCACGAGCTTAGGCGTTGAATCAAAAGCAGCCCGCCAGTTTGTGCTTGAACTCAAGAACACCGGCGGAAAGACAACGTACAACATTTATTCTGCATACTCAACAACAAATACTGGTCAAGGAGAAGCAGGCGGATTCGGCTTCGCAACACCCGCGCTAACCGGAAACGGCTGCAGCGGAGAGTTAAAAGGCAACAGAATATCCTGTGCACCACAAGCGCCAACCGCGCCAGGTAGAGCACCGCTGCCCACATCAGATTCACTTACTGTTACTTTGAAACCAGACCCGCAGCTGCCAACCACAGATGAAACAATACAATCATACATTTCACTTGGAATAACAAGCGGAGCCGACCCGTGCGTCGGAGACGTCAAAGGCAGACCGGTATACCCCTTAAAGATGAAATTAACTGCGTACGACGCAGACCAATATGGCCAGCCAACAGAACAAGTTTCAATTGACTCATACACTGGCGCAGAAGCAGTTTATGAAATAAGCTTCAACGCAGTCTGCGCCACAGCAGATGAATTAAAACCGCTGGAAGGAATACTGGGGCCGGCAGACGTTCTTTCAGGACTGGCTACTTCTGTCAAACCGATGGTTGAGACAGAAATAAAATTAAAGAGCGCCATAGAAGGATTCCTCACCAAGAAAAACCCGCAGCTCGGATTACAAGATTCACTTTCAGTACAAAATGCGCTCGACGATGTAATGAACAAAGAAACAGAAAGCGCGGGCAAACTCCAAATATATTTCAAGAATCTGGACGCCATTTCAGGATTGCCGGACATAAAACAAAAGACGGCCCAGCTTTACAATATGATACGGCTGCAGCCTCCACTAGAACAAGCAGCGCTGCCAATTCTAGGCTTTGCCAACTACTTACGCGAACAAAACATTAACTACCAGGCAGACCAAGCAAAGAAAGCCATTACAACTGCTCTTGCGAGCAGCCAGCCTACTGTTCAAGGAATTAGAGAAGCACTGACCAACTTCCTTCCATACTTGGATGCAGCAATCAAAACAAAAACTGACTTGCTGACACTTTTACCAGCAGCAGGCGGCGTCAAAGGACCATGCCAGAGCGGCCAAACTGACAGTGCTGGTTATTATGTGTGTGGCACAGAAAAACCCGGAGAAAAATGGATAC
>JBGPJV010000035.1:0-7549 GCA_041485605.1 Candidatus Nanoarchaeia archaeon
AGAAGGTCGTGTACATTTCAACTGACAAGGCTGTAGACCCTGCTAATATTTATGGCATCTCAAAGGCTGCCGCTGAAAAGCTTATCATCAACGCAAACACCGAAACGCCTCACACGAAATTTATCTGCGTTCGTGCGGGCAATGTGATTGGAACAGAAGGCAGCGTTTTCCCGATTTTTCGCGAGCAATTGCTGAGAATTAACAAAATCAGCGTGACTGACAGGAAAATGACCCGTTTTTTCATTCCTCTCAGGGATGCGATTGAGCTGGTCTTGAATGCTGCAGAGATTGGCCGTGGCGGTGAAATATTCGTTTTGAAAATGAAGGGAATCGGGATTATGGGCGTGGTTGACATAATGAGGCGCGCGTTCGGCAATGAGAAGACTGAAATTATTGATATTGGAATTCGTCCTGGGGAGAAAATTCACGAGATGCTGATTTCGAGGAACGAGTCCTCACGCACAAGGGAGATGCCGGAGCATTTTGTCATTCTTCCAACTCTTGATTTGGGGTTGTCCGATGCATACGCGAAGTATCCTTCTGTTTCTTTTCAGGAATACTGCTCTGATAATGCTCCTCAGTTTGACGTTGTTGAATTCAGTTCATTGCTGAAGAAGGAGGGCTGGCTTGGTCTTGACAGGGATATCAGGAGTATTTTCAGGCAATATTCTGACGAGGAGATTATCAATGTGTTCAAGAAAGAAGGCTGGATGAAATGATTCTGGTAACGGGCGGTTCGGGACGGCTTGGAGCTTCATTGAAAAAGGTGTTTTCTGATGCTTTGTTTCCGGCCCGTGCAGAGCTCGATCTGGCAGTTCCTGATTCCATTTTTTCGTTCATCAGCCACCACAAGCCTTCTGTAATAATCCATGCTGCTGCAATGACGAGTCTTCGTGAATGCGAATCCAATAAGGAGCTTTGCTGGAAGGTTAATGTCGAGGGCACTGAAAATCTTGTGAAAGCCTGTTTGCAGCATTGTCCGGATTCATTTTTTGCCTACATAAGCACTCCTGGTGTTTTCGAAGGCGCTCGCGGCGGGTATACTGAAAATGACCTGCCTGCTCCGAAAAACACGTATGGCCTTTCAAAGTTTGCCGCGGAGCAGATGTGCAGGTTTCTGAAAAATCATCTGATTGTGCGCACTAATTTTGTCCCTGAAGCTCAATGGCCGTACGAGGGCGCCTTTACAGACCGTTTTGGCACGTATCTTTTTGCGATGGATGTTGCGTTTGGCCTGAAGGAGCTTTTGGCTGCCAATATGACTGGAACAGTTCATCTCGTTGGCGATAAGAAGATTTCAATGTATGAGCTTGCCGTGTTGTGCGGCTCTAATCCTAAAAAAATAACCATGCAGGATTACTCAGGTCCTTTATTGCCTGTTGATATGTCTATGGACACTGTGCGATGGAAGAAATATGCGATTGGATCAGCGAAATGAAAATCTCCGTTATTATTCCAACTTACAACAGGAGTGAAATCCTGATGAAAAGTATGCGCGCTTTTGAGCAGCAGACGCTTGCTTCTGGTGATTTTGAAATTCTTGTCGTGAGCGACGGCTCTACTGATGATACATCACAAAAAATGAAGGAGTTTTCGAAAAATTCGAAGCTGAATGTCAGGTTTCTTGATTTGCCTCATATAGGGCTGCCTGCGGTGAGAAATGCCGGCATAAAGGAAGCCAAAGGCGGCATTATTGTTTTTATGAATGACGATACGATGCCTGTGCATCCCGATTTCCTCTCCAGGCATCTTGCTCATGTCACTCCAGAAACCGCGTGCATCGGCTTTGTTGAATGGCATCCTGAACTGGAGAAGACAGAAGTGATGGATTACCTGAGCCCTGGCGGGCCATTGTTGAATTTTTCTAAAATCCGCAATCCTGATGACTGCGGCTGGCATTTTTTCCTGACTGGCAATATTTCCCTGCACAAAAAGTGGTTTGAGAAGGAGTTGTTTGACGAGAGTCATCCTCTTGGCAATGAGGACATTGAGCTCGGCTATCGCCTGTCCAAGTGTGGTTTGAGAATCACTTATGCTCCTGAAATAATAGCGTATCATCATCATTATTTTCCTGATTTTGAGACATTTCTTGAAGCCAAAAAAAAGCGCGTTGACAGCTACCAGTATATGATTTCCAAACACCCTGAATTGCGAAAGCCTTTGTATCGCAGAATTGCCCGCCGCCATCTGCACCGGTTTGTGCACGTTGCATACAAAATGACTGGTCTGAAATCACTTAGGAATTTCTGGTGGACTTGCCGTATTGCAAGTCTTCTTGAGCAGAAGCCAGGCTCGTGAAAAGTTTTTTGTATTCGTTTATCTGGCGTGTTGTGTCGTGATGTGCATTTACATATGCGCGCGCATTGCGCGATTGTATTTTCCATTTTTTCTTGTCCGTAATGGCTTTTCTTACGTGCGCAGCGAGCTCTTCAAATGTGCGCGAATGATATCCGAGATTGTGCCTGCAAATACGCTCGTCTGTGTCGGTTGTTGTGACAACCGGCGTGCCATTGTTCCAGGCTTCAATGTAGACGTTGCCAAATCCTTCAGAAATTGAGGTGTGCACAAGGACTTTTGCATTTGCAAAAAGCGCATCCATTTTTTCTTTTGGAACATTTTGCAGTATGGTAACATTTGCAGGCACGTTTTGAGGCAGTTTGCCTATGACTGCCATCACAATTTTCTCTTTTGGCAGATGTTGTGCAAGTTTTATCAAGAGTTCAGGCCTCTTAACCGGGTGATTTCGTCCTGCCCAGAGAATGTATTTTCGTTTTTCAAAGGATGTGGCTTTGCCGACTGTCTGCTTTCCATTGTAGATGACTCTTGTTTTTCTGCGCAGGGCGGGAGTAAGTTCGCCCAATTGATCATAGCTGAGGACTACGAGCGCATCAGCTAGCTTGAGGGCTGCTTTTGTCAGGGTTATCCAGCGGAAGGTGCCTAAAAAACTTGGATTTTGAAGTTTTGTGTGCATGGAATCTTGTGCTTCCGAAATTATGTGTACGTACTTTTTTTTATGCAGTTTGCAGAAAAGCCCTGTAAGCAGATAGAGTTCTCCCAGAGAGGCGCGTTGCACGTAAACGTCCGCATTTATTTCTTTTAGTCTTTTCCAAAACTCCAGCCTGTATGAAAATAGTGTGCGGTTGTCTGTAAACTTGCCCTTAAGTGTCCACACTTTTATTCTGCCGTGCGTGAATTGTTTTTTTTCATCAGCATCAACGAGCAGGTGCATCTCAAACTTGGCATCTTTTGCAAGTTCTATTGCATCGTCGTGCATGACCACTTCTGCTCCTCCGTAGCTTTGTTTTTTGATGTATGAGGGGTTTAGCAGCCCGTATCCGGCTGGGTTGATATAGCAGATTTTCATAGCCCGTAAACAAATGCGGCTTTTTTTAAAGATATAGATTCTCCCACACTAGCTTTTTATATATCTCCCCGTTCCTGTGTTGCTATGGTTTTTTCAGGAGTTCGTTCGACAGTGGGGCTGCTTGTTCAGAGAATTCGCAATCATAATCACATCTTGAAGAATTCTTTTTGGCTCATAGGCTCTGAAGTTGTTGCAAAGCTGGTGTTGTTTGGTGTTGTAATTTTGCTCGCCAGGCATCTCGGAGCAGAGGGCTATGGTAAGCTGCAGTTTGCGCTTTCGTTTGCCGGATTATTTGGCATGTTTATGGATCTTGGTATTAACAGTTTGACAGTGCGGGAGCTCTCCCGAATGAAAGAGCGTTTTGCGGTGTTCGTTCCGAATGTTTTTTTCCTGAAACTTGTGCTGTTCGTCGCTTCGATTGTAATTATGTTAGGCATTCTTGTTGCAATTGGCAAGCCAACGCAGATAATTGTGCTGTCGATTATGGCGTGCTTCTATTATTTGTTTTACAGTCTGATAGAATTTTTGAGGTGTGTGTATCAGGCTTTTGATAAGATGTACCTGCAGGCTTTTTCACGGGTGTTTTATTGCCTGCTGCTCGGCGCTGGAGTCGCGCTTCTTATCTTTAAAAATGCCGGCGTCGTGGCGATCATGGCTGGCTACGTGTCTGCCATTGCTGCAACTTTCGTCTTCAGTTTTCTCCTGCTTTCCCGCAAAATTGGCACGTTTCCGTTCAGAATCGATTCTTCTTTCATCAGGCAGTTGCTGAAAGTGGTCTTTCCGTTTACTCTTATTTCGGTGATTGCGATTATTAATTTGCGGGTTGACACGATTATGATTTCCTTCATTATGGATAATCAAGCTGTTGGCCTGTATTCTGTTGCTGCAAACCTGCTCACCGCGGTTATGTTCGTTCCTAGTTATTTTACCGCTTCCCTGTCTCCCTCGCTGAATCGTTTTTTCAAAACAGACGTGCGGAAGCTGTTTATTATGTTTAAGAGCGTGTTCTGGTTGATGTTGCTGCTCGGCGCAGCCGGTGGGCTTGTTTTATTTGCTGTTTCCAAGCCGGTGCTGGTTGTGCTTTTCGGGGCTGAATATTCGCTGAGCGTTCCTGTGCTTCAGATTCTTTCCGCGAGCTTCTTTTTATCCTTTGTTTTATTTAGCGTAGGTTCAATCTGCGTGGCTATTGACAGGCAGAAATTTTATGCTGCAGTCATAGCAGCGTCTGTTATCATCAATATCGTCCTGAACTATCTGTTCGTCAAGTCAATGGGCATTTCAGGCGCCGCGGTTGCCACAATTATTGCCCAGCTGTTTCAGATTGTGGTTATTTTCTTCTTTTTGAAGCGCCGCGGGTTTTTCTTTGTTGCGCCTGTTCCCAAAGAAGCGATGCTCCGATGATTGCTCCGGCGCATGTCAGTGCGGTTGTTTTGGTGTAAGGAACAGCAAGCAGGCGGAGCAAATACGCTGCTTCTGCATTCAGAACAATGCCTAGAATCAGGCTGAGCGTGTTCTGTTCAAGCGCGTTTTCACTGAAATATAGGTTTTTGAGGAAAAAGTATCCGGGCAGGTAGAGTATGAAATATAGTATCGCAACTATCCTGATTGACTGTCCGAATGGCATAAAAGCTGAGAGCGCTGCCAGCAAAAAGAGTGCAAGCTCTCCTGCCCATATTAGTTGTTTTGTCAGCATGTGTATCTTAACAGCTCCATTGTTCCGTCCTGTGTTATTTGTTCCGTGCACGTTTCAAACTTTTTCTTCTGTCCGCGCGGGCTTTTTTCTCCAAAGTATATGTAGAGCGGTCTCGGTAATCGGTCCATCAGCTCTTGTATGTCGGTGAAGTTTTCTGCGCGCCAGTACATGTTCCATTCGTTCCGCGTCCACTTGCCTGCATTGAATAGTCCTGGCGCAGCCACCGGACGCTCACTTAGCGCTTCGAGCCAGTGGGCGTCATCAACCATGTTTGACAGCAGTGTGCTGTTTGCTTCAGTGATTTGAGGTATTTTTTTCATGAAGTAATATTCTTCTGTTGAAATGTTTGGGTGCGCCCTGAGAGCTTCTCTGCCCGTTGTTATTGCCATTGACAGCACCACCACAAAGATGAGCGCGATTGCCAGTTTTCTTTTAACTGCGAGAATCGTGCTGAACGCATAGCCTGCGTATAGTATGAAAATGATGTCGAGGAATATGACGAACCTGTTGTAGAAGAACAGTTTGAGAAATACGACGATGAAATTTATTACAAACCAGAAGAAGAGCAGGGTGAACTTTCTGTTTTTTAGGGCGATTAAAAATCCGAGGAAAGCAAAGCTCAGGTATGGGAGTGTGCTGAACATGTACTCTGTGAAGTTCATGAAGCTTCCAGGTGTGCTGTTGACAAGGTTGCTTGTTGCGGATAAGAATAAAGGTCCTATTGCCTGGAGGTAAAACATTATGCCTGCCAGCAGTGTAACTGCTCCGGCTTTAATCAGTGCAGGAAACTCTTTGTCTTTTATTTTTGCTGCAGTGTATGCAAGATAGCATAGTCCATAGAGGAGAAATGTCGGCTGCTGAACTCCTGCTACCAGTGCTCCTATAAAAACTGCGAGAAGGTATTTTTTTCTGTGCAGGAAGAGTATTGCCGCGAGCAAAAGGCTCATTGCAAGAATGTTCTTGACATAGTTGAGTTCAAAGGTGACGTATTGCGCTAGGGAAACAGAGTATAATAGAATTGCAATGGCTCCTGCTTGCCTGTTGAAAAACGCAGTTGCAGTAACGTAAATCATGAATCCCAAAAGTATTTCGAGCAGTATGACTCCTGCTGTAAGGAGTAGCTCTGTTTGCACTCCAAAGCGCGTGAAAATCGTTGTCAGCATGAACAATCCTGGGGGCGACCATCCGGCAAACCACGGCTCAACGGCATTTGCAGTGTATTGGTCTATTGCAGCCGTGTAGAATGCTGCGTCATATCCGATTGGTATGTTGTAGTGCAGATACGGAATTATGTGGAACAGAATGATGAGCCCTGCGGCAAGCCAGACAATCCATCCGGTGCGCGCTGGGATTATTTTTTGTTCTTTTATCGTTAGCGCGCCGAAGAGAGCAACAATAACTGCGAAAATTTCAAAATGAAGCGCGTAGCGTGGCACGATTTTTATCGTGACAAGCGCTGCAGTGAGGACGTAAATGACTATGAGCTGCCAGAATGAATTTCTAAATATGTTCAACATGTGATTTCCCCGTTCTGGGATGAATCGTCATCATTTAAATATGTGTTCATTCCTCTTGAGTGCATGCGGGTTGGGATTTTGGCTTATTCGTTGGACAGGAATAATTCCGGCATCAGCCAGTACACTCGCCAGATTATAAATCACTTGAAGAAAAAACACGAGCTTACTGTTGTTCACTTGAGAAAGTCAAGCGATCCGGTGTACGCCGGCACTCGCGAAATCCTGATTCCGCGTTTGTTTCACTGGCCTCCATTGATTCGTTTGTATATGAATTTCGCGTTGCGCAATCTTGATGTTGATGTTTTGTATCACCCGGGCCCGATGGGATATGTGATTAAGCCGAACGTGCCTTTAGTGCAGTCAATGCACGATATGACTCCCATTAAGCTGCCTGAATCGCAGAGGCTGCTCAGCCGTCTGGGTTATCGTTTGCTGACAAAGGCGTACTCGCGCACTGCTGACGCTTTTATTACTTTGAGCGAGAGCGCGAAAAATGATGTGTGCCGGATGCTTAAAATTCCAAGGTCGAAAGTTTTTGTGACTTATCTCGCGTCAATGTACTCCGTACCGGAAAAATCTGATGTCTTGCGCGTTAAGCGGGAGTATGATCTTGATTTTTCTTATTTTCTTTTTGTGGGCACGCGTGTGTCGCACAAAAATCTTGTGCGGATGCTTGAAGGCTTCGCGAAGTCAGGCGTTCAGAGCCATTTTGTTCTGGTTGGCGCTGATGGTTACAGAAGCGATGAAGTATACTCTGCTGTGCGAAGGTTGAAAATGACTGATAGAGTTCATTTTTTGAATAAAGTTCCTAATGAAGACCTTCCAGGCTTTTACGCGGCCGCTGAAGCTTTGGTCTTCGTGTCTTTGAGCGAGGGTTTTGGCCTTCCTGTTGTTGAGGCGATGTCGTGCGGCTGTCCGGTTATAGCTGGCAATGTTTCAAGCCTGCCCGAGGTTGCCGGCGATGCCGCGCTGTAT
>JBGPJV010000036.1:0-7247 GCA_041485605.1 Candidatus Nanoarchaeia archaeon
CATGTCAATTGTTTCGTGCGCACATATTTAAGATTTATGTAATGAAGCGCCAACAAGGCCCTCACCTTTTCAGACGGTTTAAACAACGCTTTATCTGACTATTAGAAACAATCTCAATTTTTAAACAGAAATAACTTCCACATCCTATGCAACATTGCGAAGAGTGCGGTATGACTGGACCTGCCTGCAAGGGCTGCAATAAGTGCCCGTCATGCTGTACGTGCTGATATGAAAGAATCTCAAAAGCGTTCATTGGTGAAAGCAATCACCTATAGAATTCTCATCATTATTCTTGATTTCGTAGCAGTTTATTTGCTGACTGGCAAAGTCGCAATCGCAGTCTCTTTCATGGTCGTCAGCAATCTGTACACTGCCGTTGCATATTATATCCACGAAAGAGCGTGGAATAAGATTAATTGGGGCAGGAAATGAAGCAGACAGAACGAGTGCTCTCGGCCATCAAGCAGAAGCAGGGAATTCATTTCAGGGAATTGCTGAGAACAACGCATTATACAATAGGACAGCTGCAGCACCACGTTCACAAACTCCTGAAAGAAAACAAGATTGTGCCATTTGGACTTTTCAGATATACGTGTTTTTGCACTCCTGAAATAAAACAGCAGGACAGGATTATTATCGGCCTGATACGTCAGCCATCCAGCAGAAAGATTCTGGCGCACTTGCTTGCGCACGAAGGCCAGCACTGCAGCAGCCTGCGCAGCCATATGGCGCTTTCTCCTTCAACAATAAGCTGGCATCTGAAAAGGTTGGAACAATTGGACATTGTTGAGACAAAACGGCACGGCCATAGCAAATGTATCCACTTCAAACATCCAGAGCACATCAAACATTTGCTGGCAAACTTCGATGTTCGTACCACTATTTTTAAATAAGCAGTGCTGATTCATAATATTATGAAAAAGGTATCATTCATCATTCTCCTGCTACTCGCCGCGTGTGCACAGCAGCAAGCACTGCATCCAACCAAGCTCAATGTTGTCGCCAGTTTCTATCCGTTGCAATTTTTTACTGAACAGATTGGCAAGGACAACGTACAGGTAGTCAGCCTTGTTCCTCCAGGCGTTGATGTCCATGATTGGGAGCCGACGCCGCAGGATATAGTACGAATCCAAAGCTCGCCGGTGTTCATTTATCAGGGCATAGGAGAATTTTGGTCTGATGCTATCGTAAAGACAATTGACAAGTCAAAATCAGTTGTTATTAGAACAAGCGACGGCATTACTTTTTTCCAAGACAATGAAACAGGGCAGTTTGACCCGCATATCTGGCTTGACCCAGTGCTGGTTAAGCAGCAGGTTGATACTATTGCTGCAGGGCTCAGCAAGTCAGACCCAGCGCATCAGGAAGCATACATGAAGAATGCTGCTGAATTTAAGCAACGTTTGGATGCGC
This sequence comes from Candidatus Nanoarchaeia archaeon, assembly GCA_041485605.1. Taxonomy (GTDB): domain Archaea; phylum Nanobdellota; class Nanobdellia; order Woesearchaeales; family ARS49; genus CABMGU01. The sequence continues at coordinate 1,414 of JBGPJV010000036.1, forward strand.
TTGACCAGGAATTCAAAGCAGGCCTGAGCAATTGCAAGCATGACGCTATTATCACAAGTCATTTGGCGTTCAGGTACATTACTTCACGCTACGGTTACAAGCAGGCTGCAATTTCCGGCATGGCCCATGAAGAAGAGCCTAGCGCTGAAACAATTGCAGGATTAGTGGAATATGCTAAGGAGCACAATATCAAAATTATTTTCTTTGAAACGCTGCTGAGTCCCAGAGTTTCTGAAACAATTGCCAATGAGATTGGCGGGCAGACGCTTGTGCTCAATCCGATTGAGGGGCTCACGAAAGAAGAGATAGCTGCTGGTGAAAACTGGCTGACCGTCCAAGAGCAAAACCTTAAAAACATGCGCTTCGCTCTTGAGTGTCAATGAAGAACGAGATAATAACGGTCAAAGACCTTTGCTTTCGTTATCCAGGCCAAATCGAGGAAGCGCTCAGCGGAATTAGCTTCTCAATAGAACGCGGGGACTTTACCGGCCTCATTGGGCCGAATGGCAGCGGAAAGACAACGCTGATAAAAACAATTCTTGGGATTCTAAAGCCGACACGTGGCACGATTGAGTTATTCGGAACTGACATCCATTCTTTCAAGGAATGGTCGAAAATCGGGTATGTTCCTCAGAACATAACTGGATTGGATTCTAATTTCCCGGCGAACGTGTTTGAAATTGTTCAAATGGGGCTTGTGGCAAAGCGCGGACTGTTCAGGATGCACCATCACGGCGATGCATTGCTGGTAAATCGCGCGCTTGAGCTGGTTGGAATGCAGAACTTCGCAAGCCGCCGCCTCAGCCAGCTTTCAGGCGGGCAGCAGCAGAGAGTGCTTATTGCCCGTGCGCTTGCTTCAAATCCCGAGGTGCTTATCCTCGACGAGCCGACAGCAGAGGTTGACGTGCACGCCCAGCGCGGTTTCTACCAGCTGCTAAAGAAGCTTAACACAAAGCTGAAGATAACTATTATTCTTATCAGCCACGACATCGGCTTGGTGACGAAAATGGCCAACAGAGTTGTCTGTGTTAACAAGACATTGCTGTGCCACGGAACTCCTGCTACAGCTCTTCGCAAAATAGAACATTTATTCGAGGAAAAACACGTTATCAAACACGCACACCATGATTGAACTGCTCCAATATGATTTTATGCAGCGCGCATTCATCGCAGGTATTATTGCCGCGGTTATTTGCGCGTCATTAGGTGTATTTTTAGTGCTGAAACGGCTCAGCCTGATTGGAGATGGTTTGGCGCACGTTGCATTTGGCGGTGTGGCGCTTGGTTTCCTGCTCGGCATTAATCCGATTATCAGCGCGCTTTTCTTGGCAGTCATTGGCGCGCTCGTTACGTATCGACTGCAAGTTACTACAAAATTGTATGGTGAAACAACCATTGCGCTGATGATAGCAACAGGACTTGGTCTTGGAGTCGTGATTATCTCGCTGGCAAGGGGGCTTACGACTGATTTGTTCAGCTTTTTGTTCGGCAGCATTCTCACCGTAACGCGTTTTGACTTGGCGCTTACGATTGGTCTGGGGTTTGTGGTGCTGGCATCAATTGTATCTTTCTATAAAGAGCTTGTTTTCTTGTGCTTTGATGAGGAAGGGGCTCGCGCGTCAGGCATTCCGGTAACCGCGCTTAACGTTTTGCTGAATGTGCTCACCGCAATAGCAATTGTCATCTCAATCAGGATTGTAGGAATCCTGCTTATCAGCGCATTGATTGTCGTTCCGGTGGCGACCGCATTGCAGATTGCAAAAAGCTTCTGGCAAACTCTGGTATACGCAGTAATTTTCGCTGTTGTCGCAGTTATAGCCGGACTCACGTTATCATTCTACTTTAACCTAGCCGCAGGAGGCATTATTGTACTGATTTCAGTTTTTATTTTTTCAATAGTTCTTTTGTTGAAAAAACTCACAGAATAAGCAGAAAAGGATTATATACCCCTGTTCTTCAGTTTTGAGTATGAAAGAGGAGTTGGACATTGTTGATGCGCACGATGAAATAGTAGGCAAGGCCGACAGAAGGGAAGCTCACAAGAAGAAGTTGCTGCACCGCAACATATACGTAATGTTATTCGATCCCGATGGGCGCTTGTTCATGCAGAAAAGGGCTGCGTCAAAGGAATTTTACGCCAGTTGCTGGGAAGGCTCATTGTCCGGCCACGTTCAGAGCGGCGAAACGTACAAAGAGGCTGCCGAACGTGAATTGTTTGAAGAATTAGGCGTCTGTATTCCTCCGCATAAGATGAAGAACATTATTGAGTTTGGCTTTCATGATGAAAATGAGCGCGTGTTGATAACATTATTTGCAGTTAAAGATTTCAAGGGCGACATTCAACTGGATGACGAAGAAGTCGCTACAGGCGAATTTTGGACGATTAAAAAGCTGGAATCCGAGATAAAAAAAGGAAAAGAACTAATTCATCCCGCATTCAGGAAAGCATGGGATGAATTGAAAGCGTCAAAAGAAAAGCTGCAGGAGTTCATAAAAGTATGAAAGTTGTTGTTATCGGAGGCGGAACTGGCAGTTTTACAGTACTCAAAGGCCTAAAAAACAAAGTTGATGACCTAAGCGCGGTTGTTACTATGTTTGACAACGGTGGCAGCACCGGCTTATTGAGAGACGAGTTCGGCATCCTGCCTCCCGGCGACGTTAGGCGTTGTCTTATCGCACTGGCTGATGAAAACGACAACATTCTAAGGCAGTTGTTTATGTTCCGTTTCGACGAGCACAGCAGCCTGCAGGGGCACTCATTTGGAAATTTGTTTCTTACCGCTTTGACAGAGCTTACTGGAAATGAAGCAGAGGCTATCAGGCAGGCGTCAAAAATTCTGCGTATTAAAGGCCGTGTCCTGCCGGTTTCTTTTGACAACTGCCACGTCTGTGCAGAGCTTGAAAACAAGCAGGTTATCAGAGGAGAGACGAACATTGACATTCCGCGGCACGATCCAAATTTGCGCATTATGAAAGCGTGGCTGGAGCCTGATGCAACAGCAAATCCTGAAGCTATACAGGCCATCAAAAATGCTGATTTGGTGGTCATAGGCCCGGGCGACTTATTCTCAAGCATTGTTCCAAACTTATTGGTTAAGGGCATTCCTGAAGCGTTGAAGGCAACGAAAGCGAAGAAAGTGTTTGTCTGCAGTCTTATGACAAAGTTCGGCGAGACAACCGGCTACAAAGCTTCTGATTATTTGAAGGAAATTATCAAGTTTGGCGGCGCTCCAGACATCATTCTCTGCAACACGGAAAAGGGCGATCCCATTCTATTGAGGAAATATGCCGGCCAGAACCAATTCCCTGTTCAAATCGATGATAAGGAAATAATAAAAACCGGCGTAAAGCTCATCACGGGAGACGTCATGTCAACGCCTGAGCTTATCCGTCACGACAGCGAGAAATTGTCAAACGCGTTGATTAAGCTGGCTCGATAGGCGGCGTTTCTGGTTTTGGTATATCTCTTTTCTTTCCAGCTTGAAGCTTTGCAGCAATGTCTTTGGGCAATTGGTCCAGTTCAGGAATAGAAACAACAAGCTCTTCTACATTTTTGTCGTCATAAAATTCGTTGCGGTAGTTTTTTACAGCAGTTCCATCAAACCTGTAGTAATGGGTTGTACACATGTCTCGGTTGCGCACAATCACTTCAAGTTTGTCAGAAGAATGAACCTCGTATTTAATTCCGTCTTTTCTTTGGACATAAACAGCGATGTCACCAACTTTTCCGTTCTGCCACATAAGTGTATCTAAGTCAACCTTTCTTATAAAGTTGTTGACTTATTTTTTCATCAGCAGCATTATTGCTACAATCAGTACGAGCAGTTGAGCTATCTGGCCGTTGTATGGAATAAACCCAACATACATCAGCACCAATGCCAACAAGTTCAATACTGCAAGTGTTTTGTTGTTCATAGAGCGTTAATTTTGGCGGCAAGAATGAAATCATTCTCGCTCAATCCTTTGATAGCGTGAGTTATCATCTCTAAAGTTATCGTGTTCCAGTACCAATGTATGTCCGGATGGTGTCCTTCTGCTTCTGCCAAAAACTTGACTTTCTCAAGCCACGAGCTGGCTTCAACAAAATCTGCAAATTTCCACGTTCTGTGTAGTTTGCCGTTGACGAGTTTCCATCCTTTGATTTTGGGCAGCAGCTTGTCTATTTCTGCTTTGGTTAGTGCCGGCACTCCTCCTTCGCACGGCACGCATTTTTTATCTGTTAAGTCAGTGCTCATGGTTTTTCTCCACAGAATGTTTAATGAAAATAATGAGTGCAAGAATAACCACTAAGGTTACAAGTGATGCAAGCGTGATGCGCGGCATCACCAGTCTTTGCTCAGTGAATGTGAATTCTATCATCCAAATGCCGAGAACCATCAATAGTACGCCGGCAAACAGGCGCATAAGTCCTTTGTGGCACTGTCGCCATTTTTCAAAATGTTTCCAGTGAATGCCGTTATAGACAAAGAGCAGTATGATGACCAAGGGCACAACAAATATGAGATTGTAAATAATGAGGAAGCTGATATTTCCGGCAGTGACGCCGCTTAATGACATGAGCGCGAGCACTGCAAGATAGACTGCTCCGGTGCACGGCAGTTCCACTAATGCAACAAACGTGCCCATGAGTGCCGCGGCGAATGGCGAACCACTGATATTTCGGACATATTTCTTTATGCGTGCCGCTTCTGATGGGAAAATTGTCAGGCTAAATCCTTTGCCGTACCAGAAATAATCTTTTATCTCAATTAACCCGGCAAGAATTATTGCGCCCGCAATAAAATAATATGAAGCTACTGAGAATCCTGCCAGTTTTCTGATAATCGGCAGCAAAATAAGCCCGCTGATAAGATAAGTGATGAAGACAAATAGTATGTAGACAAGCCCGTTCACGAGCATCTTGCTTCTTTTCGCTGTCTTCGCTAAGTAGGCGAGCATGAAAATTAGTACTCCGAACGCGCAGGGGTTTATTCCGTCAATTAATGCTGCGCCTACAATAATAGGAAGGCTGATCTCTGCCATATTGCCTTAGCAGAACTCGCAGACGTTTTTCTTCTCTTTTTTCTTCTTTTTTGGTGCCATTCTAACCTCTTTTTTTAGCTGAAAGTTATTTCTATTTTGTCTTTGTCTTTCCATATGTACTTGTCAAATTCCGTGTTTGGCTGTTCGTTTACAAACATGCGCACCGTGCCTGGTTTTCCGTCAGGGCACACATCGCCGTTGCAGTAGTTTGCTACACATCGCTCGTTAAGGCGTATGTCGAAATCGTTCATGAATGTTCCCAGCTGCAGGGGTGTTGTATCAAGCAGTTTTCCGCTCACCGGATCGTACGGCAGCCGTTCATGGAAATGGATATGGTTTCGTTCCTTGTGCGTGTGTGACTTATCAAGCGCGCCGTGTTCTAGCGGCAGGCTGATGCTTTTGCCGCAAATGTCAAAATGAAGGTCTGAGTGTATGTGAAATGTCTTGATGCACTTGCCTGCCGAGCAGACTTGGAATTCTTCAACTGTTTCCTGGTTTGCAAGAAAATACCACACTGAGTAGGCGATATAGCCGAGAACTATAACAGCTGCAATGTAGCCGGCCACTACCCAAGGATTCCTCTTTTTCTTCCAAATATCTTTTCTCGCCATTCACTAGTCACTTCTTTTTTGCTTTTATTAATCTTGTGAAACGCGGCCGCCCGGATTTGAACCGGGAAATCCTTTCGGAAACCGGTTTTCAAGACCGGCGCAGTACCGGGTTGTGCCACGGCCGCATAGTCGGATGAGATTTTCAGGGCTTTTTAAAGATTGTTACTCGCACCGTATAGTTTGCCGGTTGATGATCTCTCA
>JBGPJV010000037.1:0-7203 GCA_041485605.1 Candidatus Nanoarchaeia archaeon
AAAAAGACGAGCCGGTTAATTATGATTAATTTAGACAAAGAATACTCGAAAACACTTCTGAAAACAAATTACGACCCCTGCAATATTTGCGGGATGCCAATGCTGGCAAACAAATGCAAGATAACCTGCCTGAATTGCGGGCTCAAGAGAGATTGTAGCGACAGTTAAGATAAATCTTTAAATACCGACATACATACTTAGATACGGGGGAACATGGAACAAACATCTAAAGAGGTAGTACTCACGTACGAAACGCTGTACGAGTTTTTACGCAAAGAAAAATCACGCGAAGAACTGCAAAAACTAGATGAAAGTTTCTTAAAAGACACGCTGAATTATTCACGCGAAAAACAGCAGGCGTATGATGACAACTTAATGAAGAACGATATCTTCTCGCAAAGCGAACGTGACAAACTGCACATCCAGATTTCAAACATCAGAAAAATTCTCAAAGACTTATACGACATCCGTGAAAGAAAAATCGTCAACATGGCGATCAATAGAAACAGGACAAACACGCAAGTGATTGACACAGGCAACCTGCTCTCGCAGGAACAGGCAATGTTTGAAAGCCTGCACGCAGTGCTTTCGCAATATAGAACCGGAATACTCCACCGAATGCTGGAACTAAGAGAGCCTGATGTGCTGCCAATTGTTCTTCCATTACCATCAGAAGAAACACCAAAAGAAGAAATTCCGGCTCCACTGCCGCACGGAATCAAGAAAATCAAGTGTTTGGACACAATAGAACAGATATTTGACGAAGATTTGGAGCCCTACGGGCCCTTCCAAGTAGAGCAGGAAATAGAACTCCCAGGTGTTCTAGCAGACATACTTGTTTCCCAAGGCAAGGCAGTTGAACTACAGTAACCTTTTTAAACCCCCCCTCTACCCAGAGAGTTATGAAGCTTCCAAGGACCAGAAATACTTATTGCCCGACGTGCAAAAAGCACACCGAGCACAAGATAATTGAAGGCAAGAAGAGAACAAGAGGAAGCGCTCACCCATTGAGCTGGGGCAGCAAGAAGAGAATCAAATCAAGAGGCCATCTCGGCGTAGGAAACCACGGCAAGTATTCAAAGCCGGCAATCAGCAAGTGGAGAATGGCAGGCCGAAAGACCAGCAAAAAAGTAGACTTACGATTCGAATGTGCAGTGTGCAAGAAAATGCACGGCATGAGCAAAGGCGGATTCAGAACAAGAAAGGTGGAGTTCAAATGAGAAATCGCATGCAGGAAAGCAACAGCAAGTTCATCAAAGTCAGATGCCCAAAATGCAAAAACGAACAGATTGTGTTCGGCAAGTGCAGCACGATCGTGTTGTGCCTGGTTTGCGGCAAAGACCTCGCAGAGCCAACCAGCGGCAGAAGCAGGATAAAAGCACGCGTGTTAGAAATTCTGGAGTAATAGTTCTAATATCATGGCAGAATTAAAAGCTGCTGGCGGACCAGTATGTATTTTCTATGGAACAATCCATGATGTTGAAGTCGTAATTAATATTCCTGGAGACGGAAATACCAATGGCAGACTTCAAGCAGTAATAGAGCACATACGGGCAATCCCAAAGAAAGCCAAAAGCATAGTGAGCCTGGACGGACTTCCCGCATTACTCAAAAAGATTGAAATGACTGGAAAAAATCATGTTGAAAGAGTCAACGTCACTTACGAACAAAATAAACAAGAATTAGTAAGAAAGTATACGGTTAGCCAGTTTTACAAATTGTAGCAACCTTTTTAAACACCCTTAATTCTCGACGTAGAATGCTCTTAAAGAAGACAGGGTTTCCACAGGATGAAGAATTTGTTCTTTGTACGGTAACTGGTGTTAACCCGCACTCAGTGTTCTGCACATTAGATGAATATGGCGGCAGGACAGGCATGATACATATTTCTGAAGTTGCCCCTGGACGTATTAGAAACATCAGGGAATTTGTCCAGGAAGGCAAGAAAGTTGTCTGCAAAATTCTTCAAGTGAATATAGAGAAAGGACACATTGACTTAAGCTTGAGACGAGTCAATGAAGGACAAAAAAGAACAAAATTGAACCAGATAAAACAAGAACAGCTCGCAGAGAAAATCATCGAATATGCCGCCAAACAACTCGGCGAAAGCACACTCACACTTTACAACAAACTTGCAGAGAAATTAGCTCCTCAATTCGGCACAATTTTTGCCGCATTCGAACAAGCATCACAAGACCAAGTAAATCTTGAAACCGTTGTAGACAAAAAGATTGCAAAACTGCTCACTGATGCAATCAAGCAAAGAATAAAGCCGCCAGAAGTAACCATTGGCGGCGATTTGAAGCTAACAAGTTATTCACCAAACGGAGTGCAGGAAATCAAAGACGCACTAGCACTCGCAGTCAAAGTAGGAGTACAGGTCAGATACCTTGGTGCGGGAACGTACCATTTACAAGTCATAGCAGAAGACTACAAAGAAGCAGAAAGAAAATTAAAATCAGGCCTGGACCCTGTAATGGACTACGCTAAAGAGAAAGATGTAGCAGCCGAATGGGCTCGAAAAGAAGACTAAATCATGAAACACATTCTCAAATGCCAGCAGTGCGGGAAGTACACGATGAAAGAAGCGTGCACGTGCGGCGGGCAGGCAGTTACGACCAAACCACAGCGATATTCGCCGGACAAATACGGCAAGTACAGGCGCGAAGCAAGAAAAGAAGACCTTACAAAAAAAGGACTGCTCTAAGTCTTGAGGGCGACGTTAATTACATTGGTTAATTCGTTAAGCCCAGAATTCTTTTGAAGAAATTAACAATTTTTTCTACAATAGTCACTTCATGCACTAGTGCAGGCGCAGCTTCTGCTTTTTGCGTGCAATAATCCAAAAGATCCTCCTTATACTTTAATTTGAAATCCGCGAAATCTTTAAGAGTTTTCCCATACAAAGAGTCAGCTATAACAGTGTTATCATGAACTTTCTTGTACGCAGCTTCCATTCCTGACTGATATTCAACAATCGTGCCCGGGCGTGTGCCCCTGCACGTTTCTGTTAAACGCTTGATTTTTCCACACTCGCCAATGAGCGGCTTTTCAGACCCATAAACACTCCGGCAGTAATCCAGCGTGCTGTCGCGCAAACTCTCCAGCCAAACAGTATATGTCCAGCCCTGCTTCTCAGGATAAGCCCTTTTTTCAGATGACTCGACCAGCTCGTCAGGGCATGATGCCTCTGAAACTGGAGGATTGTTGACAAAGCACGAAAAGTCAGGCGCTTTTTCAGTGCCAACCGGAAGCTGGCTTATCTGGCGGTTAATGTTGGACTTCACCGCAAGAACATGCTGCATTACTTCAGGCGAACGAATATTGCATTGGTCAGCAAGATGTTCAAGATACCTCACATACGCATTAATCTCTGAACTCTTGCCAAGAAGCGCGCAATCACCTGAACTTTCATCAAATGGTTGCGGGGGAAGGTTAAGTTCCGGCATTTGCAATTTCGGACAAACCATACAATTACGAACAGCCCATTTAATCGGAACATTTTGTATTATCGGCTTATTTGCACAACCGCTAAGCGTACAAACCTGTACTCCGCCGCAAGTCATCTGCGTCTGCCACGAGTCGTTCTTGCACGCCTGAAGATTCTGCCCATCACAGTGCGTTTCACCTTCACGGCATACTTTATAGTTTGACTTAACAATAACAGGCGATTTCAAAGGAGAAATAGTAGTTTTGTCGGTCAAACAGCCTGAACGCGCATCACAACTGACCACGCATTCCGCACTTTCCTTCCAATTACCATTCGTGCATACTAAAAAACTTTCCCCATCACACTTTGTATCACCTGAAATGCACGCGCCGTATACAACAGGCAGCACGAACAGCAGAACAATCAGAATCTTTCGCATAAATAATATCAAGAGAACTCAGTCTTTAAATCTTGCTAAACAACAACCTTTTAATACCTAATTTTGCTTTAAAACAAAAAAAGAGGAATATGACCAAGATACTAGCAGTAAAAGCACGCAGCATTCTCGACAGCAGGGGAAACCCAACAGTAGAGTGCGAACTCAAGACTTCTGACGGAATCTTCAGGGCAAGCGTACCGTCAGGAGCAAGCACGGGCGCGAATGAAGCGCACGAGCTTCGCGATGGCGGCGATGCGTATTTAGGACTTGGCGTGCAAAGAGCAGTCAACAACGTAAACCTCGTTCTTGCAAAGAAACTGAAAGGAAGAACAGTCAACCAGCAGGAAATAGACGAATTCATGATAAAACTTGATGGAACTCCAAACAAAAACAAACTTGGCGCTAACGCAATACTTTCTGTCAGCATGGCAGCAGCACGCGCAGGAGCCGCGTCAAAAGATATGCCTTTATATGAATATTTAGGCAAATTATCCGGCACAAAAAAGTTTACAATGCCCGTACCGGCATTCAACATCATCAATGGAGGAAAACACGCCGGCAGCAAATTAGATTTTCAAGAATACATGATACTACCAATAGGAGCCAAGAGTTATTCGGAAGCGCTGCGCATGGGGAGCGAAATATATCACGTATTAAAGAAAAATTTAGAAAACCATTTCGGCAAAATGGCAATAAACGTAGGCGATGAAGGAGGATTTGCACCACCATTAGAATGCATTGAAGAGCCATTTGACTACATAACGGACGCAATTATAAAATTGGGCTACTGGAAAAAAGTCAAACTAGGCATAGACTGCGCTGCAACGACCTTCTGGAAGCAAGGCAGGTATTACCTTGAAGGGCAGGACATAACATCCGACCAGCTGGTAAAAAAATATGAAGACCTGGTCGACGGATATCCATTGGTCAGCATTGAAGACCCATTCTACGAAGAGGACTTCAGCAACTTTGCAAAACTCAGGAAAAAAGTCAAGGCACAGATTGTCGGCGATGACTTATTGTGCACGAACCCGGAAAGAGTAAAAAAAGCAATTGTACGCAACAGCTGCAACTGCCTGCTTTTGAAAATAAACCAGATCGGCACGATAACTGAAGCGCTGAAAGCAGCGCATCTCGCGAAAAAAGCAGGCTGGAATGTAATGGTCAGCCACAGAAGCGGCGAAACAACAGACTGCTTTATTGCAGATTTGGCAGTCGGCATTGCTGCAGGGCAGATAAAAGCAGGCGCGCCATGCAGAGGAGAAAGATTAGCCAAATACAACCAATTATTGCGCATTGAAGAAGAAACAAAAGCGCCATACGCAGGCAAAACGCTGAAATTCAATAATATTTCTTAAAAGGACTGTGTTTGTCTGATGCCAATTTGACGTGCGGCGGCAGCAGAACAGATTTCCACGACTTTTTTGCCGGCTTTGGAGCTTTACCCGAAGGAACTTCAATCGTGTATTCAAAATAAGTATCGTACGGCATATTCCATCCCATCATCTTGGAAATGGATGCATTCTCAAAATGGCGGCGAAACGGACGCATAGAATTGCCATGCGCTGAAACTGCCACGTTCACTTTATATTTTTTAATGAAAGAAAGCAAGTCCTTGAGGAAAGATTGCACTCTCGCCTCGACCATCTTGACGCTTTCGCCTTTTGGCGGCGGAAAATTGTACGCGCGATGGTATTTGTCAAACAATGCCTTGCCTTTTTCACTAATGAATGCCTCATGCGAATGCCCCTGCAAGTCACCGTAACAGCGCTCAATCATCCGGTCATCCTTCAATTTCAAAAAACACTCAGGATGATATTTGAGAACTTCTTTCAACGTACGAATTGAACGCTTCAAACTTGTTTCAAAAGCAACGTCAATGCGCTTATTTTTCAGCTTTCTGGCAGTTACACGCGCATTCCGCCTGCCTTCCGCAGTCCAGTCAGCATCAAGCCAGCCAGTAAAACGCTTTTTTTTGTTAAAATGTGTCTGGCCGTGCCTGAACAGAAAGATATGACATTTCATCTTTCTAACGCCAAGTTATGCGCCTCTATATACCTTTCGATGAAGATTTTCCAGTCAGCAGTAGCGGCAATCTTCTGCGCCATTATTTTGTTCTCAATACGCTCCTTTGTCGTAAAGTGGGCAAAGCGCGACATCATGTCAGTCAAAGAATTAACAATCTCTTCAGCTGATTTCTTGAAACGCGGCAGGACAAAAATGCCCGGATACTTGCCTTGCGTACACTCTTTGCAAATATACTGGCCAAAACCAGACAAGTCTGTTGTCAGGCTGCTCACGCCTAATGCCGCCGCTTCCAAAGGAGTGTATCCCCAAGGCTCGTAATAACTGGGGAAGACGCCCAAATGCGAGCCCTGCATGCTTTCATAATAACTCGTATCGAGCAGGCCGTCTGCACCGGAAAGATAGATTGGGTAAAACACTGCTTTGACAACATCATCAGGCGAGTTGTCAAGGCCGACCGCCTTAAGCGCGTTCATTATGAGATCCTTATCTTCATCAAACAGGAAATGAGTGCTTAAAGGCGGCAAGCCGCTGCGCTGCAAGCGCTTTAACTTTGGCTTCAGCTCCTGCAAAAATTCATCTCCCAGCAAAGTTTCACTGGTAATTTTCTGGCCTGAAATCAACAAATGAAGAAGACGGCTGTGAATGTCCTCATGATTATCATCAATACTGTACTTGACATCATTAAAAAACGTCTTGTTTTCGAGCAATTCAGGACGTATTGACTTTACATTGCCCGGCACCCAAAAAAATGCAATAATTGTCTTCTCGCACTTTTCTGCTTTCAGCAGGTCATTTAGTTTGCCTAATGCCTTAATGAAAACATCAACGCCCTTGTCGTGGAATTCATACCTGCCCGCGAGGAAATAGATTAACGTGTTATCAATATCAAAATTGCAATACGGGAAAAAGTAATACATAAGGAACTGCTTTATGCGATTCTTGAACAGTTTGTGCTTCAGCGAAGCTTCTTCAAATGAAGGGAATTTGGACATGTCAAGACCGTTCAAGGTAAGAACATCCGGCTTCCTGCCAAGAAAATGAGTTGCTTCAATGCCAGTTATCTCGCTGACTGTGGTGAAAACACTGGCATTCTGCGCGCTCTGCTTTTCAAGCAAGTGCTTAGCCCAGACAGAAGGACCCAGTTTTTGCGCCTCCTTATCAGGATTAATCTGCTCCAACTGCTCGTAAATGTCACGCTCCTGCATTGCCAGAGAACGGCCCAATGTTGTTGCGTGAGTGGTAAATACAGTGCCTATCCTGGCATTCTGATGCTTAAGATACAGCAATCCAGTGCCTGCAAGCCATT
>JBGPJV010000038.1:0-7184 GCA_041485605.1 Candidatus Nanoarchaeia archaeon
CATTGGGCGCGGTTGTTGGCAGTTATTTGTCCGGCAGATGGGTTGACGCGTATGGAGCAAAGAAAGTATTGGTCTGGGCTGGAATTGCCTGGCTTGCAGTTATCGGTTTGCTCTACTTTGTCACGAGTTTGAAAATGTTTGTGGTTGCTGGTATGCTGGGCGGTGCTGCGTTGGGAGCGGTCTGGACTGCCCAGCGTCCAAAAGTTCTTCAAATGGTCAAGCATAAGGATGTAGGACAGTTTTTCGGCTTTTTGGAATTAACGAACAAGTTTTCAGGCGTTCTTGGCCCTATTGTATTTGGCGCGCTGGCAAAGTTCGTGAGTTATCAGGCTGCTTTAATCTCAGTGATGATTTTCTTTGCAATGGGATTGTTCTTCTTGAGAAAAGTGCCGGGTGACAAATGATAATAGAAACTGTTGATGAATCATTAAGCAGGATAAACATTCCAGTGGCAAAGCATCACGTTGCTTCATCGCTTGCAGAAGTGGAGAGGTATTCAAAGAAGTTTGATTTTCCTGTTGTTCTGAAGCTGATTTCTCCGAAAGTCATTCACAAGACAGAGGCGGGCGGCGTGAAAGTTGTTCACGACCTTGCAGAATTACGCGCAACTGCTTCCGAATTTCTTGAGCGGGGCAAAGTGCTTGTTCAGGAGCATTGTTCTGGTGTTGAGATGTTTCTTGGTTTAAAGAATGATCCGACGTTTGGTCATGTGTTATTGGCAGGCATTGGTGGCATATTTGTTGAAGTGTACAAGGATATTTCTTTCCGTATTTGTCCGATAACCGGCCAGGATGCCGAGCAAATGCTCAATGAGCTGAAAGGCAAAGCGATTTTGCAGGGCGTTAGAGGCCAGAAGCCGGTCAAGATGAAGGCATTGATTGATGCAATGGTCTCTTTGTCAAAGCTTCCTGACAAAATCAGTAACATAGAAGAGCTTGATGTTAACCCGTTCTTCATTAATGATAAGGAAGGAATGGCAGTTGATGCGAGATTAGTTCTGCGTAACTAATATCTTGATTGCCTTAGTCTTGTCAACAGAGTCAAAGTTGTAGCAGTCGATGTACTGGTATGTTCTCTCAGTGTTGAGGAATAAGTACAATTCATTCCAGACTTGCGGTTCGAACTTGGCGGGCTGCGCTTCTCGTGGTGCTGGCTTATAGTACGGGTTTGAGGTGATTTTCAGGTTGGCTGTTTTAGTACCGCTCATAACTTCTATAACCTGCCCAAAGAGCCCAAAGTCGCTGGGCGCCTGCCCAACATCCCACATTACGTTTGCGTTTGTCGCGGATTTCTTTTCAGTGTTATACAAGCATACGTTTGCCTGTGGAAGCTCGAATTGTCGCGGGATAAAGTTATTGGTGATGGTCAGGGTATAGAGTGGGAATGATGTTGGATAGCTGGGCTGTCCCTCTTCAAGGACTGGTTGTATTTCGCTGAGCCTGACGCTCTGCACAGCAGTACCTGAGACTTTCCAGCCAAAGGGCGCTGCGCTTATTGCCACGATGATGGCAATGATGACTATGCAGAGCGCTGCCAATTTTGCGTTTTTCGTGCTGTTTGTTTTCTTTTGTTTTTGCCTGTGCATGCGCCAGCCAAGGTAAATCATGAGCAAGGACGACGCGACAAGCAATCCTACAATGGCGTTTCTACCGAGCTGGTATGCGTCAATCCAGTACATAACGGTCATTGCGTACGTAAAGACGCTTAAAATGAACACGAGTCGTGAAAATTTCTTGCTTCTGAGATAGACGATGAGCATTATTATCAAAAGTGGTATCAGCAATACCCAAAACACGATTGGAGCCCAGGTTGATGGCATTAGAGATCACGCTCCTTGAGTAAGTTTGCTATAAAGTAGAAGAACAATGTCAGCAGCAATAAAGCTGCTATTTTCAAGCTGCGTGCCAGCTGGAACAGGTAGTCCCAGGTGAAATACAGCACTGCCGCAATCATAAATATGATGCCGACGGTGTAGAATATGTACTCTGTTTTCATTGACACCTATTGTCAAACGTCAGTATTTAAACTTTTTTACTGCAATAGTATGCCGGGACGGTCTGGTTGCCGCACACGCATTGTTCAGAAGTGCATTCGCACGGCTGGTTTTCGACGTAACAGTCGAATGTTGCAGTGCCGGTAAGCGACCTTACTTCAGGCTGTGTGAACAGTATCACGCCAAAAAGAATGCCCAGGCACAATGCGGCAAGTAAAATGCGAATTTTCATCCAACCATCTCCCTTAATTGCTCCTCGGTCCGAAGTCCGTATTTAATGGTATCGTTGACGATGAATGCGGGCACAGCCCTTACATATCGTGGTGCTGCTGCTTCTCTGCAAAAGTCAACATCATATTCCGCAAACGTGACATTTTCTTCAGCCGCTACTTTTTCAATAATAGGCTTTTGCGCCCAGCACTTCAGGCAGAAAGGTGATGAGAAATATTTGACAACAGTTGTCCCATTGCCGTATGTTTTGCTGGGGCAGCCGTTCGAAAACAACCGTGGTCCGAAGTTAAACAAAATGATAATTCCCACCAAAATCCAAAACGCAATCCACGCTTTCATAAGCTGGAGAGATATCTGTGATTAATTAAATGTTATGAATTGTTGAAAAAAACTAGTTATTCTATTTCTCTCAGCAATTCGTCTGCAGCTTGCGTGGCATCAATCGAGACAGCCGACTTGCCGCAATAAGGGCACAGGTTGGGCTGATAGTTTCTCGTGAATTTCCAGTTACACGCGCCGCATCTAAATTTTGCTTTCATCCCATCACCACTTTTATAATGGAATTCTAACAATACAAGTATTTAAACTTTATTGTGATAGAAGAAATAAAAAAACAATTTACTTTTCTTCAGACGGGGCAGTTATGTCTGCTTCTTCTTTCTTCGCGCCTGCTTTTGGCAGGATTTCGCCTGAAGTGGTGTTTTTGTAGGCGAAACTCTGTCCTGCCTGGTCAAAGTAATCTTTCAGCAATGGCACGTTTCTAAAGACAAATGAGCCGTCTTTTTCCTGTGTGCCTACCTGTCCCCACGCCTGTCCAATGTTCGGGTATGCTGTTGCGTCTTTTGAAAGAACAACAGTTGGCACGAGTTCGATGCTGTACTTCTTGGCAAGTGTTTTGCCTTGAGTGCTTGAAATATCCACTATCTGTGTCTTCTTGAATACCATGTTGAAGCTTTGTTTGAACAGGTCGCTCAAAACGCTTGCATTGAAGCATTCTTTGCACGTGCTATCAGTAAGTATTGTCAAATCAACAAGTCCTTCTGTCTTGCCTGTGCTGACGTTGATGTATGGCGGGCTTACAAATCTTAATACGAGCCTGCCGTCATTTTCTTCGCTGCCAACTTGGCTCCAGACCTGCTTGACGACATCATATTCGAGTGCGTCTTTGTTGAAGATGATGGTTGGCAGTTTCTCAATTTTGTACTGTGAAATGAGCTGCTTGCCTTCTGTGCTCTTTGCGTCAACTTTTGTTTCACTGGCCAGTTTGATGCCTGCCTGCTTTAATTGGGCAATTACTTGATTCATGTCAAAGCAGTTGGTGCAGCTTTTTTCTTCAAGAATTGTTACAGTGACTTTTCCCTTGACCGTGCCTGATTTAATGTCATAATAGGGTGGCGGTGTCTGGTCAAAAACCAATGCGTCGCCGTTTTTGTTGAAATTCTGTATTGTCAAATTCGCAATATCGCCTGTGACGACAACTGCCGGCAGTTTGCTGATGTTGTATTCTCCTGCTTTTGCTTTTGATTCTTCCAGGCTTAATTCTTTGACTGAAGTAATATTGAGGTTCTTCTGCTGTTTGAGGAAATCTACTGCTACACTTACGTTGAAGCATTCATCGCATCCGCCAAGAACAGTTACCATGACTTCTTTTGGGGGAATGACTTTAGGCGCTTCTTTAGTAACAGTTGGAACAGAAAGCGTGAAGTATAGCCCTACGCCGACTACTATAACAAGTGCGATTATCAAATAAGTATTGATATTGGTAAGTTTATTTTCTTTAGTCATATGTATCCCCCTCTGTTCTGGTCGGAGAACAACTGGTATTTATGCTTTTGCCCTCCTGCAGAGTCACAAATAAGTTATAAAAAAATAAATCAACAGCCGCCGACCATGTTTGGCAAGTTCTGTAGGTTGCTTGGCAGTTGTGGGCTGCCTCCGCCTGCGCTTGCCTGTGTGTTTGTTCCAGCGCTTATCTGTCCGCTTCCCAGCTTGTCCTTCAAAGTGAACAACTGGAATGCTTGTATGCCCGCGATTAACACGAGTGCTCCAAGCACGATTGCGATAACAATGTTTTTGTTCATATTCTTACCTCCGAGTTATACGAGGAGACCAGCCGAAACTTTGTTTCGGCGCTGCCTCCGTAAACTTAACATCCGCCTACCATTTGTGGTAGTTCATTGAGATTTACTGGTGCTGAAGTGTCGCCGCTTGAAAGAGATTGTTCCTGTACGACACGCTTGACAGTCGGGCCTGGATACCACAGCGCTTTCCATCTGCTCAGCTCGCCCATAATTTGCTCATCAGTTACTTTGTCTCCGTAATTCTGGATGAACCATTTTGCCATGCCTCTCCAGGCATGTGCGTGTGCGCATCCGCATTGGTTGATGCGGGTGGGTCTTTGCGGGCTGCCGCAGCAGTAATCGCAGGTAAATGAGCCAACTATACGCTCCCATCGCTTCTGTTGATCGGGAGTCAATTGTATGCTTTGCTCATACGCACCCCAAGTGTGTTGGGCGCTGATAGGATCATCAAAAGTGACTCCGGCTTGTTGTCCGTAATTTGGTGTTCCGGTTGGAACAAGGAAGTTGAGTGCGTCTTGTGCTGCGTCTCCGGTTTCTTTCTTTTTAGGAGACGAACTGATGGTCGGTAGCTGTTTGACTTTTGTACCATATCCGGACATCACAGGGCTTTCTCCTGCGGCGAGCAAAACTGGGGCATACGTGACTCCTTCTCCTTTAAGGGATAATGATCCACCGCTCTTAAATAGATTCAGGGCGCCGCCTTGTCCGCCAATCATGCCGCCGAGCTGAAACAATTGTATCTGGTTGAATAAGATAAGGACTGCTGCAATGGCAATAAGCCATATTGTTGTGCTGCTGACTTCGTCCTCTTTGTTATGTTGTTCTTTATGATGTTGCTCGGTCATAGTACACCTTCCTAGCTTTACATTTGTTGAAAAGCTTCAGTATAAAAGCTTTACGAACTTTGATTTGTCATGTTTATCGCAGTGCCGTTTGTAGTCACGGGAGCATCTGCAGTCGCATTTACAATAGGCCCCATTCCTCCTTCCGGCTCAAACACCAATTTGACAATCTGTTTGCGCGGGTCTGATACGGCAAATGGTATGTAATCTCTGAAGTCAGTGCGCGGCTGGTCGTTAACATACATTTTCAACACTCCTGGCTTGCCGTCTGGGCATAGGTCTCCGTTCTTCTTGTCGATTATTTTGTCTTTGTCAAATGGCACGCCGATTAAATCAAAAAATGTTCCAAGTGAAATGTCTTCTTTCTTTTTGATAAGTCCTTCGATATGCATAACATTGTCATAATGATGGTGCAGCGTTGGTATGCCGCAGAATTTTTCCCCGTGTACAATGCCCTTTCCTTCCTTGTTGCACGGCAAATCAACGTGCTGTCCGCAGATGTTAATGTCAAAAGAAGCGTGCCAGTGCACTTCGCGATCGGTATATGTTTCTACTTTGTGCGTGTACAGCCAGACGACGCCTGCTCCAAATGCGATTAGAATAATGATTGTGACAGTTATCCAAAGATAGCTTTTTTTAGCTTCTCTAGCTTCTTGTGCCGCATCTTTTTGCTGGCGTGCTTCGTCTTTCACTTGGCGCTGCTGCTCACGCTTTCCATGTGAAGTTAAAGCGTCCAGCACTTCTTTTGAACCATCGTCTTGCATGTTAATGCACCTCTATCGCTCCTATTTATTCTTTTTCGTGATACCGTATTGATTTCCAAATAATAACAAGAACAATGAGTCCGGCAATTATGCCAATGATATTTGCAGCCATGCTAGTAAAGAATCGTGATTCCACGAGTACTTCGTTAGCATTGGTAAACAAATCCATCGTCCAGGGAAGGTACTGCGGAATTTGTTCCATGAAGAAGCTTGTTCCTTTTCCAAAGAACATGATGCCTCCGACAATAATCAGCAAAATACCGCCAATAATGCCGTACAGGTGCGTGTAAATTTTCTTTCCGAACAGTTTGAATTCAATGTGCTTGCTGGTGAACCATGTGGAAACGTCGTACTTGTCTGAAAGGTAGGATACAATCATGAGCGGTAAAGCTACGCCAAGCGCATAAAATCCGAACAAGAGCGCTGCCTTAAAAACGCTGCCCACTCCTGCAGCAAGGATAATAATGCCGCCAAGAATTGGCCCCACACAAGGTGTCCAACCGACGGCAAAGAAGAATCCTAAGAAAAACACGCTCCATGCGTGGTCGGGTTTATGTTTGACTTTAAAATCAAAAAAGGCAAAGCCTTTGTTAAAAATTAGCATGATGCCGAACAAGACCAAAAGGGCTCCTGAAAGCATTGCAAAGAATTGTTTGTATAAGTTGAAGAAATTTCCAACAAGTCCTGCTATTATGCCGAAGATGACGAATGCAAGCACCATTCCAAGCGAAAATACTGCGGTCATGAACAGGGCGCGTTTGCGCTCTTTGAACAGGTATGCGAAGAAAGTTGGCAGCACTACAAAAC
The DNA here is from genome assembly GCA_041485605.1 of Candidatus Nanoarchaeia archaeon. Lineage (GTDB taxonomy): Archaea > Nanobdellota > Nanobdellia > Woesearchaeales > ARS49 > CABMGU01. Next base: position 6,719 of record JBGPJV010000038.1, read on the forward strand.
CGCACGGGCTGGTAAATGTTAATATGCCGCCGATAAATGCGATGAGAAATGTGATAGAGAGTGCTATTTGATTCTGGTATGCAAGCATTTTTTGCACGCCGGGCGGCAACTCAAGTGCTGCAACAGATGCCAATAACAGCAGTGCGATGATGAAGAATAACAACGATTTTTTCACTTCACATACACCTCGTAGTCTGAAAGCACGGGATAAATGAATTGTATATGCATCTTAATGGCACCTTTTTTTATCGTTATTCATCATCATGAACAGCATAGCTAACGGGCATGCGAGAAATGCAAGCCAGCTGGTATACTGGTTTCGTATGCCAAAAAGTGGCAGTGCAACAATGAGAAGTATGGGAAGCAGACAGCAAAGGTACATTAGCCATTTGTGTTTTCCACAGTTCATTTACATATTCTCCATTCCGCTTTCAACACAGTGCAGGATTGCCATGCCGCATTTGTC
>JBGPJV010000039.1:0-7086 GCA_041485605.1 Candidatus Nanoarchaeia archaeon
CAACTCTTTCCTTAACTGCTCAGGCAGGTCCTGCGGGAAAGTGATGACTGCTTTCTTTTCCTTCACTTCAACAGGCACTTTGACGCCCAGCAAAACTTTCAATAAAGCTTCAATCTGCGCTTTCTGGTCCGTTATAACCTTGTTAACCTTCAAATCATATTCCACATCACGGCCAGCAAGCGGATGGTTAAAATCAACAACAGTCCTGCCGCCGCTGACGGTTTTTACGATGCCTATATTGTTGTCAATATTCAATCGCAATCCAGGAACTGGCTTGATGCCCCGTTCGGCAAACTTGCTTATTGGAATCATCGTAACTAATTTAGGATTCTTTGCTCCAAATGCCTTTACAGAAGGCAGCTCCAATTTGTACTTGCCAGGCTCCTTGCCTTCCAAGAACTCATCAATGCCTTTCAAAATTTGGTGTTCGCCAATGCAAATTATGACAGGCGCATAGTCTCCCTTATCAGAAAAAATCTGGTTCTCTTTCGCAGTCTTTTCATCAGTAGTATCGAATACCTCGTTTGTTTCCTTCAAGCGGCCGGTGTATTCAATTTCCACAAAATCGTGCTTTTTGATAGGCATAGTTCAAGGGGACTAAGGATTGTTTAAAAAACTTACTCTGGGAAAAGGTTTTTATATAGTGATGCATAAGCAACTCTTATGAAAAGAGGCCAGATGACAGCAGTTGTAGTAGTTCTTCTTATTGTTGCGGCAGTTTTCGGCGTACTAATGTTTTCGCAGAAAAAAGTGGGCAAGGCAATCTATGACGAGATTCCCAAGCCAGAACATCAAGAACTGCCAGTAGAACAGACATTATATACTTCACCGCCAGTAGTGCAGCCAACAATTCCTCCAGCAACCCCTGTTCCTCAAGTACAAAAGCCGGCAGCACCCGCAGCAATTCCAGAACCAAAGCCGTGCATTGCCCAAAAGAGCGAGAGCACCTGCTATGCAGCACGCTCACTCGCACAAAAAGAATGCCCATCTGATTACATTTGCAAGCCAACCTCAATGGGGCCATCAGCAGAAGGCTGCTTTATGGAACTCACTTGTTTTCCGCCAACCGGCAGAGGAATAAAAGGACAGGAACAACATACATATCAACTGCCAGAAAAGCCGCAACCATACGCTGCAGGATATTACCGCCAGCCACCATCAAGCGGCTCAATAACTTAGACGCTTTTTATAAAATCCAACACTTTCTGGATGGATTGTTCTAAAGTTAAATTGGTTGTGTCAAGAACGAAGTCGTAATTCTTCGAGTCAAGAAAATCAATGCCGTAATACTTTTTGAAACGCCCTATTTCCTCTTTCTGGCGGCTGAGAATTGCATCAAAAACTTCCTTTTCAGACTTAAGCTGCTGTTCTGTATGCCGTTTCATTTCTACAATATCCTTCCATGTGCGCTTGGCAGCAACCTTTGGGTCGGCTTTCAGGAAAATTTTAATGGCTTTAGGAATAAAATGGAACGCCAATCTTGAATCGATGACAAAATTGTCTTTCAATGCCAGGTGTTTTGTCCTTTCATCAATCTCCTTGTCAATAGAGGTATCCTTGGCCGCCTGCTTAGTCAGCTCCATCAAAGAAATGCCCTTTGCCTCAGCCATTTCCCGCATAAAATCACCAGCAGAACAGTGCTTCAAACCCAGTTCTTTGGCGATTGCCTTGCCAACTGTTGACTTACCGCTGCCCGGTGTACCGGAGATGGTGATTATCATATTTGATAGGTAAACCCCCATCTTTTTAAGTCTTATTAATGGCAAACTTTTTAAAGGGGCGTCTAGATTTGTACATGGGGAGTGAAGATGGTAAGCTCAGCAGAAACGACAGTACAGATGCCACGCATCTATGTGGTAAGCGCAGACCAGATTTACTTATTCTGCAAAACAACTCAAGACACCAACAAAGCGCACCAAGGCGCCAACCCAGTTGTTCCTGGTTTCTTCATAGATGGAATAGTTAAAAATAACTTTGAAGAACGCGCTCATTCACTTAATCCGAGCCTGAAATTCACAGGTCTTGATGCAAAATTCCGCTCGGCAATACACAAAGACGAGCCATTCTTCATAAAGGATGAAGAAATCTACAATCCTGCTGAAGGCACGCTTACCTACAAAATGGCCATTGTGAAACCAAATGTATTTCAGCAGGACGGCAGCGTCAAAGATGTGGAAGCAGTTGAGGGTTCGGTGAAGTACAGTGTTGCACCATCAACTTACCTTACAGCGCGCCTAAACAACAAGATTCTACCTTATTACAAACAAGGCAAAACTTACACACTTGAACAAGAAATCCTTGATGGCGTGCAAAAAAGCCTTTTATTGCCAGGGCATGACAAGATTGCGGCAGCAGTAAGCATGACATCACCAGCACTGCTTACCGACAAGGAAAGCTATGACGTTCTTTTCAACGAAACACTCCTTGGAAACAAAGTGCCGTTCTTTGTAAAACACGATTTAACCGTTTACAGCGGCATTGAAGATTTGCCAGCAGGCGCACAATTCACTATTCACAACAAGCACGGCGTGCAAAAAATGGGCATGCACCCGGCATACGTGCGCGGCGTGAACAGCTCAGGAATCCCGCTTTTTGACCTCACCTGCACCATCATATTCGACGAGAAAAAAACACAGTAGGTTGCATAATATTATATATTGCTTCAGAAACTCACACTCTAGATACGGGGGCATCATGGCATCAAAAGAAATACAACCTATATTCATATTTCCTGAAGGTACTCAGCGAACTACTGGAAGGAATGCACAACGCAACAACATCATGGCAGCCAAATTAGTGGCTGAAACAGTCAGAACTACGTTAGGCCCGAAAGGCATGGACAAGATGATTGTTGACGGCATGGGCGGCATTACTATCACAAATGATGGCGTTACAATTCTTGAAGAAATGCAAGTTGAACATCCTGCGGCCAAGATGATTGTGGAAGTAGCCAAAACACAGGAAGCAGAAGTTGGCGATGGAACAACCACGGCAGTAGTCATTGCCGGCGAATTATTGAGACGCGCAGAAGAACTGCTTGACCAGAACGTACATCCAACGGTTGTCGCACGCGGCTACCGAATGGCAGAAGAGAAAGCACAGGAAATACTCAACGAAATAGCAGAAGATGTAAAGCCTGATGACATACGTCTCTTGCAGAAAATAGCAGAAACAGCGCTTACAGGCAAAGGAGCAGAAAGCGCCAAAGATAAATTGTCTGTTATTGCTGTTTCAGCTGTAAGAATGGTCATGGACCACATTGACGGGCAAACTCATTTTGACAAAGAGAACATCAAGCTCGAAAAAAGAACCGGCGGATCAGTAGAAGACACTGAGCTCATACAAGGCATCGTCCTGGAAAAAGAAGCAGTACACCCGGGAATGCCAAAAACGATTTCAAAACCAAAAATCGCATTACTGGACTCAGCACTTGAGATTAAGGATACCGAAATTGACGCAAAAATTCAGATAACAAACCCATTGCAAATGCAGGACTTCCTGCAGCAAGAAGAAAAAATGCTTTCTGACATGGTTGACAAAATTGACGCATCAGGCGCAAATGCAGTGTTCTGCCAAAAAGGCATAGACGACATGGCGCAGCACTTCCTAGCAAAGAAAAACATTTATGCGGCCAGACGCGTAAAGAAATCAGACATGGAAGCACTCGCACGCGCAACAGGAGCAAGAATAGTTACTTCTCTTAGAGATTTAAGTGCAAAAGATCTCGGAAGTGCCGGCACTATTGAAGAGAAAAAGATTGGAAGCGATGAAATGACATTCGTAACCGGCTGCAAAAATCCAAAAGCAGTTACTATATTGGTCAGAGGCGGAACTGAACACGTTGTAGACGAAGCAAAGCGCGCCATGACGGACGCAATCGGCGACGTTGCAGCAGCACTGAAAAATGGCAAGGTCGTTGCAGGAGCAGGAGCACCAGAAATAGAAGTTGCAAAAGGACTCCGCAAATACGCAGACTCATTGTCAGGAAGAGAACAACTCGCAGTACTCGCATTCGCGGACGCGCTTGAAGTTATTCCAAGAACACTCGCCGAAAATGCAGGAATGGACCCAATTAACATTCTCGTTGAACTGAAAGCAGCACACGACAAGAAAAACCAGAAATGGTATGGTGTTGATGTATTCAAAGGCAAAGTTGTTGACTCCTGGGCAGCAGGCGTTATAGAGCCTTTGAAAATTAAAACACAAGCTTTGAGCTCAGCATCAGAAGTCGCGCAGATGATACTGCGCATTGACGATGTTATCGCCGGCGGCAAGGCAAGCCAGCCACCGCAAATGCCACCAGGCATGGGCGGACACGGCATGGAATTCTAATAGCAAAAAGCATTTTTTTATCAAATGGCGCTTTTTGCTATTCTGTCAAAGAACTTTGTTCTTCGACATAAGCATTTTTATACTTCTTTTCAGTTTCTTTCTGTTATGCGCTCAGTCATCAAAGGAAAAAGAGTGATATTGCGAAGGCCGCAAATGAAAGATGCGGATACCATAGCAGAATATTGCGCAGACCGCCAAGTATCACGATGGGTAACTTCCATGCCGTCCAATTACAAGCGAAAAGACGCCGTATGGTTCATCAAAGATACTGCGAAAAAATGGAAAGACAAAATTGATTACAATTATGGCATATACTGCGACGGTAAACTCGCCGGCATGGTCGGACTTCATGTCAAAAAAGATGACAAGGCAGAACTTGGCTACTGGCTTGGCAGGCCATACTGGGGCAAAGGACTTGTGCCGGAAGCTGCCAAGCTCTTACTACGTGAAGCATTCAAACAATTGAAATTGAATAAAATATATGCCAGATATCTTGAAGGAAACGAAAAAAGCAAGCGCGTCATGGAGAAAATCGGCATGAAATATGAGGCGTGGCTTCGCGATGACGCCAATAAAGGCAAGAAATACTACGATGTAGGTCAATACTGCATTCTCAAACGTGAATTCAAGCGGTAGAAATGTTTATATACCAACTTAGCTAGTTTTGAAGTATACAGATTAAAAAAGGCATAGTCGAATGAAATTCGACTGGTCTTTTTTTGTTAAACAAAAAAAGGTGATTATTGATGGCAGATGATGAACTTCCTCAAGAAGACGAATACGAACTTCTTCCGCACAAAGAAATAGAAGACTTGAAAGAAGAACTCTTAAAACTCAAAGAATTTGAGATTGCGCCAAGCAAAAAAATGCAGGTTACTTTGCTTGAGCTTAATACCAAACTGGACAAACTTCTTACAATCTTTGAAGACGCCACCCACGAAATGAGAATGGAAGAAGGCGGATTAAGCTTCACAGAGAAAATGAAGCCATTATTGGAAAAGATGAACAAGATTCTCGAACAAAATTCTGAAATCGCGTCAGGCATTTTGGCGCTGGCAGACATGGTTAAAGAAGTAAAGGAAGCAAAAGAAGAAGCGCCAAGAATGGAAATGCCTCAAATGCGGGAAGAAATGCCGCCTATGCCGCCAATGATGGGCATGGAAGCACCAAGACCGCCAATGATGGCGCCGCCACGGCAGATGCCAAGCGGACCAATGCCTCCAGGCGTTCCACCAGGAATGCCCCTGCCTCCAATGCCGCGACGGAGAACCTTTGGCATATGAGCCTGCCGTTAGACACCGGCGACCAATTAATTGACCGGTCAAAAAGCGCACTCTACCTCTACTACATAGCGCGTGCAACACATAGAGTAGACAAACGTGAGCTCGCCCGCAAGAAAGTGGAACTTTCTATAAAACAACTGAAGAAAATCAGTACAAAAGACCTGCACTCCCACATTGAAGAGCTTGAAGGACACATTACTGAAGCAATTCACCGCGAAAAACAAATACAAAGCAGCCAGAAAGGCGAAGATGCGGTTCACGGAGAACTAACGCACAAGATTGTAAAGCTGGAAAACAAGTTAGGCAAGTATCTTCAGACGCAGGAATCACGCAAAAAAAGAATAGAGCAGCTTGAGAGCAAAATCAAGAGTAAATTTGAGTCAAAACGCGAAAGAACAGACACGCTCAAGCAGGATTTGAACAAACTGCTGGAACTATATCACGCGGCCAAAAAAGCCAAAGCGCCAAAAGAAAGACTGCTGGCAATTGCACGAAGAATGGAACAGGTAAAGTGCAGGATTGCAGTTCTTAGATAATCATTTGTGAGCGAACCAGAAGCCGATTTTATCTTTTGTTTTGCTATCCAATCTGCAGAAGCCAAACCTTTCAAACTGCACCATAGTGCCAACCGGCAAATCTTTTATTCCCGCTTCAGCAAAGCCCTTTTTCAGCTTTTTGTCAGGCATCAACACTTCCGTTTCAACCATATCGCCTTTGACAGGCAGCCAATGGAAAGTCGCCTCGCCATTCTTGTGGTAGATATCGTAATCAGTGCTGTCAAACAAATATTCCTTGCCTTCTTTCTTGAAATTCAAGCAATCCTTTAGACGGTATAAGTTCTTGGCTTTAATTACTGCAGAATCATCTTTAGTAATGTAAAAATCAGTGTTTGTTTTGAACGTGCGCTTTCCCCTATCGGCGAAATCAGGATGCAATAATGTCTGTATGGTCTGCTCAGGAGAATTTTTTACGGTGATTTTCACCGGGTCCCAGACAAAAAAGTATCTGTTTGCTATAGGATCAATAATGGCACGATTGTGAGCTTCCAAACTCTTGAAAAAATCATCTTTAGGAACAACTTTATCATTCAAGCCAACACCCATATCCATCGCAAATGCCTGGAACGCGCCCGGCTGGAAGCCTCGCCTTCTCATTGCTGCTAAAAATGGCAGCCTGATGTCATCCCAGTCGTCATACTCACCGCGCTCAATAGCGGCTTTTGTCTTTCTTTTACTAACTTCAATACCTTCAAAATTAATCCTGCCAATGTATGAATGGAAAGGCTCTTTCCACCCAAAGAAATCATAGATGTGCTTCTGGCGCTTTGCGTTGTCAAAATGGTCCTTTCCCCTGATGGAATGCGTGACGCCTAAATCGTGGTCGTCGACAGCAACAGCAAAGTTCATCAGAGGCCAGACTTTGTACTTGTCTTTTGTTCTAGGATGCACATTATGGTTAATTCTCAAAGCAG
>JBGPJV010000040.1:0-7046 GCA_041485605.1 Candidatus Nanoarchaeia archaeon
CAGTTGAAATTTCTATTGTCGAGCGCAAGTCAAGGGCAAAAGTGCCTGTGCAGAAAGCTGCTGTCCGTAAGCAGACCGTACTTGGTGAAAAACCAAAGGCTGTAAAGCCTGCAAAGAAAGCGCCAGCTGAAAAGAAGGCTTAAATACGCTTCATGGCTGTGTTGCGGCATGGCAGTATCTTGGATCGTCTACGCGCTTTTGTATCCGGCATTGCTCGCAATTATTAATGTTCTTGACAAGTTTTTGCTTGACAAAAGAATCCGCGATTACCGCAGTTTGCTTCTAGTCATTGGTTTTGTTGCATTGCCCGGAGGAGTGCTCATTACATTGTTTGCTCCTTGGGAAAAAGTTACATCGATGCAGATTGGGCTTGGCATGTTGTCAGGCGTGTTAATAGCCATAAGTTATGGCGTTTATTTTCACGTACTTTCATTTGAAGAAGTGTCGCGCGTTATTTCTATTTGGTACACGACGCCTGTCATCGTGGCCCTTTTCGCCGCAGTTATCCTGAAAGAATATTTGCCATGGTGGAAATATGTTGCCATTGTTATAGCAACTGGTGGCGCAGTGCTTATCGGTATGGAACGTTTTTCTCGCATACCTGTTATGCGCAGGGGATTTTGGGTCATTATTTCGATGTGTGTGCTGAGTGGAATTGTGAGTATCATTGCAAAGTATTTGCTGTTTGATCTTTCCATCTGGAATGTTATAGGGCTTGAAATGCTCGGTGTTTCGTTGCTCGTTTTGTTCATTTTCTCAAAGCGCTCACGGACGCACGTTCGCCAAACTCTAAAAAGTTTGCATCTTATTGTTATTTCAGAATACGTAACTTACGCCGCTTGGCTGCTTTGGGCTGCCGCAGTTGCGCTGACAAATGTTTCTTTGGTAAGTGCAATGGGCTCAGTGCAGCCGCTCTATGTTTTGATTTTGATGCTTATGTTGAGCACGTTCAAACCAAATATTTTGAAGGAAGTGTTTACAAGAAAAACATTTGCAATTAAAGCAATTTCGATTCTGATGATTGTCATTGGCACATTCTTTGTGGCGGTTTAGAAAAAAGTTAAAAAAGAATAAAAAATTATTTCATCTTTTTGCAGTATCCAATCAGGAGCCACGCGGCATAGAGTGACGCAATGCCTACAATGTCGTACACTATTTTTGCGCCCATGCCGTCGCCGAAGATTGTTGTGACCAGGTTGAAGTTGAAAAATCCAACCAGGCCCCAGTTCAAGCCACCGATAGTGACTATTATCCATGCAATCCATTCCGAACTGCTTGCTTTTGCCATATAATCACCTCTTTTTTTATTAAAAAAAGAGACCAGCTGAAGATTTTCTTCAGCGCTGCCTCTTTTTTAAATATAAAGTAAAACACAATATTTAATGTTTTCTGCACTAATACAGTGCGCTTAAATCAATCTCGCAGGCGGCCACGGGTACCGTGATTCCAAATTTTTCAAGAACTGCGGGATGTATTTCTCCGATAAAAGCGACTTGCTTTTTGTTGACCATTACTTTTGCTGCCCTGCCAGGTATGAAGCAGCTGAGTTCGTATTCTTCTATTGAGAATTGGATGCCTGCGTTTCGTAATGTGCTCTCGACTGCTTGCCGCATTTCAGTGAATGTTGCGCCAGAATGTGCCGTGGCTGCCGCAAGATGTTGTTGGTCGCGCGGCTCTTTTTCTCGCAGTGACGTTAATCCCTGTTCGAATATTTTTTGCGGGTAATCAACGTGTTTGTTCTTTGATAATACGTCCAGCATTTGCGGCAGTATCCACGTGCGCACGCAGGAGTAGGTTTGTGAGATGAAATTTTCGATTTCAATTGTGCCCCAGTCATCGGTGTTCATCTTGTCGTAAAGAAGTTCTTTGCTGCATAGTACTGGGCTCATGATTTCTTGGTAGCCAAATCCTATCCAGGAGATGCGCTGCGCGTCTATGTTGTGCTGCATTTCGCTGGTGCCGCCTCTGGTATATGAGGTCAAGGGCAGTGGTTTGAAATTTTCATAGCCGTGCGCAATGCCGATGTCTTCTATTATGTCAGCTTCGTGCATGATGTCGTTGCGGTAGCTGGGTATCGTGACTGTTCCGGCATTGTAGTTGTAGCCCATGCGCATAAGTGCGTCTTTGATGTCGCTGCTTTTAAGCTGCAATCCGAGGAGTTTCTCTACATTTTTCTCGTTGAGTTTGATTGTTTTTGTGTGCAGGGTTGGAGTGGCAACTTTCTTGCCAGGATATTCTATAATGCACGGCTCTATCTTGAATCCGCGCTCTGCGAGTGCATACGCAAAAATGTTCGCGACTAAATTAACTGATTCTTCATCAGTGCCGGTGGTGTCAAAGAACAAAGCATCATCACCAACTTTCACCTTGCCAGTCTGCTCACTGTTAATAATGGGGATGAGCGACATAATTTCTTTTTTGGCGTCTGCAAAAACAGGATATACTGATTCGTGTTTAATCAAGTGCCCGTATTCTTTTCCTTTTGGGTGTTTTTCAAGTGCTTGCCGTAAGCTCATTGATTGGTGGAAGTCGAGCGGTATGAAGAGTTCTGTCGGCGAAGCTGCTTTGCACTGGACAGGGAAAGTGATTGTCTTGAGTGGATACACTCCGATAGAAATTTTCTGTCTTTTTCTGCCGAAGTTTTCCGCGAGCTTCTCTTGCACCTGTATTATTTGTTTCAGCAAGTAATCATCTATTTTCTTGCCGCTTGCTTTGAAGCAGGCAATGTATGGTCGTATTTTTGATAGTCTTTTGTCATAGATTACTTTATCTTTTGGTTTTTCTAATTTGATTGCAGGAATGCCTTTGTGCTTGCCTAAAATTCCTCTAAATAATCGTGCTAATCCTTCAACGCTCCATAAGTAAGGTAAATTTGTATCGTTATACTTGACTGTCATCTCGTGGCCGAGTTTGGCGTCTAATTCTGCTTTGGCGCAGTCAAGTAGTTGTGTTAATTTCTTATCATCAAGCTTTTGCCCTACAAGCTTCTGCAAATCTTCAAATGAAAATGTGATGGTTGGCATTTATATCACCGGTGAGTTTCGTAAAACTGCTAGGTCGTGTGAAAACAGGTCCCGGATGTCTTTGAGGCCCAGTTTGAACATGCCAATTCTATCAATTCCCAGTCCCCAAGCAAGGACGCTGATGTTTTTTCCGAGTAATGGTGTAACAACTTCTGGTCTGAAAATGCCCGCCCCTCCCAATTCTATCCAGCCTAGCTGCGGGTGTTTGGCGTATAATTCTGCTGATGGCTCAGTGAAGGGGAAGTAGCCCGGAACAATGCGTATTTCTTCCGCGTCTGCAAATTCTTTTGCAAACATTTCCAGAAGTCCAACTAAGTGCCGGAACGTAAGGCCTTCTTCGATGATAATGCCTTCTGTTTGGTTGAAATCAGGCAGGTGTGTTGCGTCGATGACGTCGTGTCTGAACACGCGGGTGATGCCGAAATATTTGCCTGGTATTTGCAGGTCTTTTGATGCTAGCATGCGTGCGCTGCACGCAGTTCCCTGTGTTCTAAGAACGTGCCGGTGTGTTCGTTCAGGATCGAAAGGATACCGCCATCCTGAGCTGCCAGGAATGCCGTTTTCGTGTGCTGCCTGTACTTTTTTGACTAATTTTTCGTCGAGCCTGCCGTATTTAGGCTCTTTTACGTAATATGCGTCATGAATATCTCTTGCTGAGTGGAATTGCGGCATGTACAAGGAATCCATGTTCCAAAATTCTGTTTCAACTAAGGGACCGTCCATTTGTTGGAAGCCGAGGGCAGTGAATTTTGCCCTGACCCAGTCGAGGAATGCGCAGTATGGTTGTTTTTTGCCGCCGGCGATTTCGGGAACGTTGATGGTTACGTCATAACGCCTGAACGTTTTGTTTTTCCACGTGCCTTCGCGTAAAATCTGCGGTGTAACAGTATCGACAATGTTTTCGTCGCGTATGCCGGTTGAAACCAGTTTTTTCCCTAAGTCAGTGAGCGTTGCTTTTTTTATGCGCTTGACTTCTACCTGTACGAGCTCTTTTCTTTTTCTGAGTTGTTCAAGTGCTTGTTTTTCTTCTGCCTTGAATTCAGAAATTTTTGCCGGAAATTGTTTTTTGAGGAACTTTTCCTCAAGGAACTCTGTGTTCATCAATTTTTTTCCTTGGTCGGTGATCTTTACGATCAAATCTTTTTCTTTGAGCAGCGTTATCGCGCCTCTTTGCCGCAGCAGTCCGAGGCAGATGTTGACTTCTTCTTTGCTGAGTCCTGTTTTGTCTACGAGTTTGCTGAGCGGAATTTCTTTTTCTTTTATGGCAATTAGAAATCTTCTTTCTGGCAGCCCTTTCTTAAGGTACTCTTGCCCATTTTTGCCTAGAATAACAAGCTCCTGAGGCTCTGTCTCAATAGTAACTGCTTTCTTGTTTTCAAGCCACTGGAGTGCGCGCATGGCTTCGACATCTTTCAATCCGGCAGCAGAAGACAAGTCTTCCAAGTATGGATGACGCTCGAGTTCTGGTAAAACTCTGCGTTCATACGGGTGCAGGCCTTGGATAAGTTTTTTGATGTCCATAAAAAGAAATAAAAATGAAAAAGAATTACTTAAAAGACGGGTCTTTCATGCCTTTCCAGGCAGTGTTGAACATGCTCTCCAATGCGCTTGCAAAGAACGGCGTGTTGACCCAGATGCCGACATCGTAGGTTGGATGTACTTCCTGGTCGTCCATTATCATGAAGATCAGTTCTTTTCCGTCTACGATGCAGAAGCGTGCCTTGCTGTCAGTATGCTTGACTTCTGCAACGCTCTGGATGTCCTGGACTGCGCTTTTGTTGTCCTTTGTCAATTGGGCGGCAATTCGTATCTTGACTCCTTTCTTCTTTAGTTTTTCAAAGACCGGTTTTAGGCCTTCCACTTTTCTCATGAAGCCTTGCGGCGTTGTCATGATTGTAACGCTTTTTTGCGCGTTGCGGATGGTAAGTTCAAGGTGCGAGTAGAGATTGTGTCTGCCGCGCAAACTGCCTGAAAGTTCCGATGGCTCGACTAATTCTATGCCTTGCGTGTGCAAAGTGTTCAATTCGCCGAGAACATCAGTTTTCTTAAGGTCTTCAAGTCGTTTGACGCGTTCTGTTGCTTCTTCGCTCAAGTTCTTCTTGACTCTTTCAAGAACTTCTGTTGGTGGAACAGCGATGTACTTGATTGGTTTGCCCAATTTCATTATGACAAATCCTTTTCGTTCAAGTGATTCGAGAACGTCATAGCTTCTGCTGCGGGGAACGTTTGCAATGTCAGAAAGTTCGCCGGCTGTTGCAACGCCTCGTGAAAGCAGTGCAGTCCATATCTTGACTTCGTATAAGTTCAGGACGAAGTAGCGCCTGAGCTTGCTTAAAAATTCTTCTTTAACAATCATTGATACCTCCCCCCTTTTTGCACGAAAAAATGGAGCTTTTCACTCCGGTTTTCCGTAACACGTTTTTGTTATTCACTTGAGGTAAAACATTTCGGTATTAAAACTTTTTGGTCGTACTTTCGCAGTAGTCTCTATGTTTTTACCCAAAACAGTTACTTCAGCAGGGGATTGCCACTCTGAAGTTATACAAAAGATGAGTGATGGGCTATTTAAGTTTTTAGCGTGTCAAAAAATATCGTTTAGAAGTATACTATTCCTATTCGTATGACAGTTTATAGCGTAACAGAGCCGCTATTCCGCCTAATCCGTCAAGTTTTTTCCCGCCGGTGTGCTCACCAGATATGATAACAACCGCTCCTTTTTGCTTATCTACTGTCCGCATGATGCTGTCAACGCGTGCAAACGTGTTTTCCTGCCGTAATTTTTGTATCAAAGTGTCAGTAACGAGCAGTGTTGCAACCGCTCCGGAGCTGGCTGCTTCTTCTGTTGCCTTGACACCGTACACAACCGCTCCTTTTTTCGAAATTTCTTCCAGCATTTTTTCGACAAACATCATTTCTTTTGCTGCGCGTTCCTGCCGTAATGCCGTTTGTACTTCTTCGCGTTTCAAAACTTCGTCAATTGCCCGTTCATCTACTGACGAGCAGGTTGCCTGGACAATTTTCTTTCGCAATACGTCATTCTTCAAAACTTTGAAGAGTTCTTCTTTCCAGAACGAGGGGCTGGCGAGAATAATGAAATCTAGTTTGTACCTTTCGTCGTATTGTTCGAGAAGTTTTATTATTTCTTCGTAAAAGCTTGTTTTTGCTTTGATGCCGGTTCTTTTCTTTTCAACTTCTCCTTCGATGTGAGACAAAATTTCCGCGCCTGAGCGCGTCATGCGCGCAAAATACGCTTCTTCTCTGTCAAAAATGCAGATAATGATTTTTGCCGGTTTTGTTTCTGCCGCCTCTTTCAGTCTGTCTAGTTGGTAGCCGTACCAGTGTTCTTTTTGTATGGTTAAGATTGTGCCGGGCTCGATGGCAAACGTATGGTAGCTGCCGTGCGGGACATCTTCCGGCCCTTCCAGTATTTTTCCGCTCGCGCGCAGTGCGTTTGTTGTCTTTGAAAATTCAACTTTCTCAACAGTCAGTACCATGTACACCATTCGTTTGGTTGCATCTGCCTCTTCTGAAACCTTGATTTTTCTGGGTGTTTTGCCTTTCAAAATATCTGCGGAGTCTATGAGTTGTGACAAGTACCAGACGTCTTCCGGTGTTTCAACTAACACTTTGACTTCTCCTTGTCTGAGGTTCTTGCTGAGTATCTTCATATAGAGAGGACTGCTCAAAACATTTAAATAGTATTCGATATGGCTATAAGATAGGAAAAAGGTGAATTCATGAACAAGCGCGGTGACAAGGTGCAAAGTGGAGCTCCAGCTGCTGCGCTCATTGGAATTATCACCTTGATGTTCATTTTCTATATATTGTTCCTGCCTCCAGCAGAGCGTAAGTCACTTTTGGAGGGCGAGAACGCAACTCTTGAAGAAGGAACTGGTTTGCTGCTTGATAAGGCTCCGGGCTTGCTGACATTTACTGAAAAAGGCGTGTTTGACCACAGTATTTCAAACATTTATTTGGTTGAAACAAAAAACGCAGTTATTCTTGGGCAGGAAAATCCTTTCA
>JBGPJV010000041.1:0-6996 GCA_041485605.1 Candidatus Nanoarchaeia archaeon
CAATCTGGAAGACATTGCCGCTCCAAAATGCTTTGAAGTCGAGGCAGCGCTGCAGGATATTGGCATTCCAGTCATGCACGACGACCAGCACGGCACGGCAGTTGTACTTTTTGCAGGGCTCATGAATGCGGCAAAAGTGCTTGGCAAACAGTTATCTTCCTTTTCTGTTGCCATAAATGGAGCAGGAGCAGCGGGAACTGCAATTGCGAAAATGCTGCACGGTAATGTCAAAGAAGTTATCATGTGCGATACATCAGGTGCAATTTACGAAGGCAGAACGGAAAACATGAATCCATTCAAGCAGGAACTTGCACGAACTACCAATCCGAGAAAAGTAAAAGGGCCATTATCTGAGGCCGTCAAAGGAGCAGATGTTTTTGTAGGAGTTAGCGTGCCAGGTGTTTTGACTAAAGAGATGATAAAGACAATGAATGCGCAGCCAATCATTTTTGCAATGGCGAATCCAGTGCCTGAAATTATGCCGGACGAGGCAAAAGCAGCAGGAGCGGCAATTGTTGCAACCGGCAGAAGCGATTTTCCCAATCAAGTCAACAACGCATTAGCATATCCGGGAATATTCAGAGGCGCACTTGATTCTGGAGCAACTAAAATTACAACTGGAATGAAGCTCGCGGCAGCTTACGCGCTTGCCTCCTCTGTTGAGCCAACCACAGACAAAATAATTCCGTCGCCGTTCGACAAAGGATACATGAAGAAAATTTCTAAAGCAGTTGCAAAACAGGCAAAAAAAGACGGCGTTATACGAGCTTCTTAACAGTTTTTATTATTGCTTCTGAATCGATTTTGTACGCGTGCAATAATTCTTCCGGCTTTCCAGAACGAGGAATATCTTTTACACATAAATGCGTGATAGAAATTCCTAATGCCGAGACTGCCTCTCCAAGACCGCCCTCAGGATAATGGTCTTCAACGACAACAACTTTTCTTCCCTTTGCGGCAGAAATGACGGCAGAATCCAGCGGTTTTACCGAGTACGCGTCAATTACGCGCGCGTAAATCTTCTGCTTACTTAATTCATCAACCGCTTTTACTGCTTCATGCACCGTAACACCTGCAGCTATGATAATAACTTTATCACGGAAGCTTCTTCTGACAACTTTGCTACCGCCAATTTTGAAACTCTCGCCGTTGCTGTAAATTACTGGCGTCTTTGGTCTTGAAGTGCGCAGATAGCTAATGCCTTCATGATTTGCAATCAGTTGCGTGCATTTTTCTGCAGACACGGCATCGCACGGATACAGCACAATGCTGTTTGGCAGGCACCTGAACAATGCAAGATCCTCTAGCGCCATCTGCGATGGACCATCTTCGCCAATTGACACTCCAACATGAGAGCCGGACAACTTGATGTTTGCCCTAGAAATTGCAGCCATTCTTATCTGATCATGCGCTCTTGTGAAAAACGCGCCAAATGTTGAAGCAAAAGGAATAAAGCCCTTTGCGGCAAGGCCAACAGCCATGCCGACCATGTTTTGTTCTGCAATATAACACTCAATGAATCTTTCAGGATAAAATCCTTTGAACTTTTCTGAGAAAGTGGAGTTTTTCACGTCACCATCCAATGCAACAACACGGTCATTGATGCCCAATTTCTCGAGCATGACGCCGTATGCCTCGCGTGTTGCACGCAAATCCCCAATTTTGTACTTAGGTCCCACAGGAGATTTTTCTTTCAGTTTTTCAGGATGGGCTTTTGGCGGTTTCGCGACAAATTTTCTTGCGTCTATTTCCTGTGCAGGACCAAGCTCAACCAACGCTTTCACCAATTCATCCTGCTTCAATGCTTTACCGTGCCAGCCCTCTTTGTTTTCGAGGAAAGGAACGCCTTTACCTTTGACTGTTTTTGCGATAATTATAGAAGGACCGTGCGCTGTTCTTGCCTCAGACAATGATTCTAGAATTTGATGCACATTGTGGCCGTCGCATACAAACGTGTTCCAGCCAAACGCAGCCCACTTCTGCTGCCATTTCTTTATGTCATAGCCGTGCAAAGATTCACCCGACTGCCCCAACCTGTTGCAGTCCATAATCGCCACAAGATTGGAAAGGTCCTGTTTTCTCGCAATCGCTGCAGCTTCCCAAATGCTTCCTTCAGCGCACTCGCCGTCGCCAAGCATTACGAAAACTCTTGAGCCAAGCTTGCGCATTTTGATCGCGATTGCCATACCGACGCCAATTGACAACCCTTGACCAAGGCTGCCGGTTGCCGCTTTTATCCACGGCATATTAGGAGTTGGGTGGCCTTCAAGCGCAGATGGATATTGGCGATATTCTTCTAATTTCTTGAGCGGAATAATCCCTGCTTCTGCATACGCTGCCCACAAAATAGGAGAAGCGTGGCCCTTGCTCAGCACGAATTCATCATTAGCCAAGTCATTCGGGTCTTTGATGTTGTAGCGCATTTCATCAAAGAACAAACACGACATTAATTCTGCCATGCTCAAGCACGTTGTCGCGTGGCCGCTGCCTGCTTTTGTAGTCATGCGCAAAGAATGCGTGCGCAGGCGTTTAGCAATGGCTTTTAACACATCCTCTTTTTGCATAGCTCTTCCTGAAGAATTTCAGTATATAATAGTTACGCCGCGAAAGCTTTATGAGCCAATGACTGATTTTTCACTCTATGCCGCGGTCGCATAACTCGGTATTGCGCGGGTCTCGAATTTCAAAGAGCCAACCCGTTTCCGCAAGGATATCCCGGTTCAAATCCGGGCCGCGGCGTATGAAACAACAGAACACGCACATTATTCGAGCTGCACTATTCATACTGTTATCATTTTTCATCCTTCCAGAAATTCTGCCGAAAATCGCGCTGCACTTCTCTCCAGGAGGATTACGAATGCCGCACGCGCCCTACCTTAACGCAGGGCTGCTTGCAGTTTTCATGCTCATCGCCGTGTTTGTAAAAAATTACGGCAAACTTTCGCACGTGCGCGGACCAAAAATCTGGGAAATTGCAGTATTTGGCATACTTGCAATAATGGAATTTGGGTGGTTTACCGGACTGCTGTTTGCCATCGCCAAAAATTTATTCTGGCATTTCTTCCTCGCCGGACTTGCATACGGCTCAGGCATGCTGTTTTTGATGATAGCAATCCTGGGGCTTGATGTATTCAGACAATTGTGGAAAGACATGATGGTAGTTGCATCTTCACTGATATTTTATTCAGGATTTACACTTTTTATGGACGCGACAACTTTCCACGTGCTTACTGCGCGGCTCATTGAAAAAATTCTATCACCTTTTATGCAAATAACGCTCTCTATACAAGGCGGACAACCGCTGATAAACGCGGCAGGATTTGCAACAGTAATCGGACCCCCATGCTCAGGCATATTCAGCATGGTGCTGTTTACTGCCCTGTTTAGTTTTGTATACTGGCTGGATTCTGAAAAGATAAATGGAAAAAAAGCATTGAAGTTCTATCTTATCGGGCTGCTGGGGGCATTTACTCTCAATCTTGTCAGAGTTGCAGCTTTACTAATTATAGGAGCGTACTGGAGCCCTGACATTGCTGTAGGACTATTCCACACAAATGCGGGCTGGATATTATTTGCGGCGTACAGCTTTGCTTTCTGGTGGCTGACATATCCACGGATGCTAAAGAAAAGTATTTAAACAAGAACGCTGTAACATCATTCTGAAAAGAGTTGATTCCATGAAGCGACTTGTACTGTACATTGCATTAGCAACCTTATTTTCTTACTTCGTTATGGCAGCGTGCCCAGGCACTGACAGCCAAGTATCTGGCACGGAAATACCGCAAAATGACTCAGCAACACCAACTATCACTCACCGTTGCACCAGCGCAGTTGCCTGTTCACTTACTTTGGCAAACATCACCATCGACAGCGGCACAACAATTCTGTCAAATAATTTCACCGGAAACACTCCCTGCGCTGAAGGAACGCAAGTTTTCTCAAGCTTTACGATTCCTTGGGAAAACGTACAGGGCGCTGAAAATGATCGAAATATAGACGCCATAATCGGCGGCTCGTCAAATGACCGCATATTCACTGTTGGCACCATAGACAACGGCGTCAACGGCTCAGACTTATTCGTACAAGCTTACAACAAAAGCACCGGTGTGCCCATCTGGAGAAGAGTTGTTTCAAAAGCCGGCACGCAGAACGGCATAGCACTTGATTGGGACAGCTCTGCTTCAATACTCACTGTCGTCGGAAACGATGCCGCCACTTCAGAAATCCAATACTATGTTTTCAACCAAAACGGCGTGGAAACATGCAACCAGCTGTTTGGCGATTCAGGCGTCAGCACCTACAATGCAACTGATGTGTATGTCGGCGGGGGACCAATAGTATTTATTTCAGGCAACATCAATAGCACCACTGCTTTTGCCATGACTATCAGCGGCAGCTTCTGCGGTCCAAGCATTGTTACAACCATTGATGGCACAGGCACAGGCCACGAGAGCCTCGACCGAATTGATGAAGACTCATCCGTTAACGGCGATTTTGTCGGCGTTTTCAGAAACGCTTCAAGCAATTACGCATTAGAAATCGAGTTCAGCCTCGGAATGAACACCAACCATCTCAACGGCATTAATGTAGGCACCTCGTCCAGCAGCAATGATACGTTCTATGCTGTTAGCGTTGATGAAGATGACGACAGCATTATCGCGGCAGGAAGGCTGAACGACATCCCCAGCGTGTGCAAATTTGACAGCTCTGGGTCACCGGTCTGGTCAGGCACGTGCAGACAATATCATACTGACGGCAACGGCCAGTGGGAGAGCGCAAAGCATTATTTAGGTGGCGTCTATCTCGGCGGCTGGGTACACAACGCAGGCTCGTTTATGGGAGGAGCAAACGCCATGATGGCCAGATTCAACGACGCAACCGGTTCATTGGTCTGGGCCAAAGAAAACAACGGCACCACAGAGCCCGATATGGATACTGTCAAGTCGGTTGCTGTTGTAAGCGGCGTCACGCCCACCCAAGTCATCGGAGTCGGACTCCGCGACGGCAACAAATGGGCCGCACTGTCACGCAGCACTATCGACGGCACTTTACAATTCGGCCATGAATACCAGGATGGTGTTAGTGAAGCGAATGTCATTGTCTCAGAGCCTTACAACGCATTTGCTTTCGGCAATGGCACCTCAGTCGGCATGGACTACATTCCTGTTGCGACATCGGCAACACCAGAGTTCAGCCCGACAACATTATTGATTGCAGTGCTGGTTGCAGGCGCTTTTGTAATGTTCGTTGTGAGACGAAAAAGATAGTTTTTCCTCTTCACTTCTGTTAATCGAAATGTTTAAATAGTGAGTAATTTTTAAGTGGACAAGAGTTTACAGTACAGAAAAAAAGGTGATTGTGATGGCGAAACTGGCAAAGATTATTCTCTCAGTTCTTATTGTTGCGATGATGGCAAGTTCTGTTTTTGGTGCCATAATCAACACTGGATTCACGTATACGCCCACCGGCGGCACAACACTTGTCGCCTCACTGCCAGTAGTCTTTGATGGCAGGCAGTATGATTTTAACTTTCAAGACGCTGGAGCCGGAAACACCAATATCCGCCTTGTTACATCAACAGCATATCCATACCTTTCTCAGTTCTCCTCATTAACTTTCGCAGACCTTCTTTATCATGATTCTCCAACAGCAGCAACATTCACAAACATTGCATCGCCTGCACAAGTAGCTGCAACTGTTGGCTTTACCACCACACAAATTGTCGGCGCTGTTGTCGCAAGGACAGCGGCAAGCCAGGCACGAGTCGCATTTATCAATCTGGCAGCCAGCCCTGCAACCCAAATAGCGCAGTCAACTGTAGGCGGTGTGCCCATTCAAGTAAGCAACCCACGGATAATATTCAACCAGAACACTGGCACGTTCTATGTAATCGCTGCCAACCTCGCAACAAACGGATTGTTTGTTGCTGAATTCAGCATGGCGGGAGTACAAATAACGGGCTTCCAGCCCATTAACTTTGCAGGATTTCCAGTCACGTCCTTTGATGTGCCGCGCATGATTCTGCCAACCATGGCAAATGAATTTGGCATAATTGCAACCAGCAGCATAGCATCTTCAACAGTATTTGCAACCATTCTTGGCAACACTGCTATAGCAGGCCCAACCGTGCTTACAGCTTCACAAGCAGATGACGTAACAATAGATGAATATGGAGATAGTCTCACTCAAACTGTCGTTTCATATATTCCGCGCTTTTCAACTAATGTCAATGTTGCACTTGTAAATCCAACAACTGCTACTGTGACTAATTCAGTTACTGTAGCTTACAACACGCCGCAGGAAGTCGAAGTTGGATATGACCCTGGAGGAAATAAACAATCTGACGGAGACACAACTCTTGTTGTAAATGACTTAGGCACAACAAAAATAACAAACATCAATATCGGATTGGGAAGTACAATCGCGACAAACAATGCACCAGTAAACATTAACTTCGGCGCAGGCACCACTGTTATTGGCGGCATATCCGGCGGCACAAGTTTCAACGGAGGAGGCAGAGGTTCAGGAACAGGTGCAGGCGGCGGTACAACATTGTCAGGCATTGGAATTGGCAGCGTTTTCATAAAAGGACCCAGCGGCGGCAACATAGGCGGCGGCGCAGGCGGACAAGGAGGAGGAGGCGGTGGAGATGGAGGCGCAGATGGCGGTCCAGGCGCTCACGACGGCTTTGGATGTTGCGCGCAGCCAGGCGACTTCATGCCAACCGGCTACGGCAATTCATTCCTAACTCCATGGGAATCAACACAATTATATTTTGCACCATGTTCAACATTAACAACCGCAGTAAGAAACTTCCTTGACAATTTGTACAGAGGATCAACAACTGGCAGTGATTTAGTTTACCAGAACTCAGCACCATTCACCGCTGCAGCGCGCTTGAGCGCATCAACACCAATTGCACAGGTTAAATATCGAGAATGCATGTCTGGAAGCCCGCAAGACCTCAGCAAGGCAGAGAACTTCCCGCAGCAGCAA
>JBGPJV010000042.1:0-6948 GCA_041485605.1 Candidatus Nanoarchaeia archaeon
ACAAAAGATTATTAAATTCGTACATGAAAGTATTTGGCATGGTTGAAGTAATGGCTCCAAAAGAGGAGATTGCAGTGCACCTTATAGCGGCACAAAGCTTTCTGCGAAAAGGCAACATGCAAGAGTTCAAAAATCGCATAGCGCGCATCAACGAAATATTGGAACACGAAGAACTTTAATGGCAACCGTTACAGAACCAAAAGTGTTTGGCATGAGTGTAGAAGAACGGCTAAAGAAAATAGAAGAAACTATTGACCAGGCAAAAGCAGCGCTCAAGAGCGGCAACATAAAAGAAATGAACACACTCCTTCTCAAGGCATACACGCTCGGCAGCGGATTCTAATCAGAACGCGTACTTCAAAAAGTACAAGAACTTCGGCTGGGCTAAAAGAAGCTTAAGCATAAACTTTGACGGGAATTCTCTGGGATACTTGCACAAAATCTCTTTCACTTTTGGCGTTGACATCCACGCAATAAGCTTATCGTAATCAGCATCAGAGAACTTGTTCAAAGTGTCGCGCAATTTCTGGTGAATCCAGAGCTCTCTCTTCAACGGCTTCAGAAGTTTTTCGTAACTTTTGCCCGTCAGAATGCTTTCCGCGCACAATTTGCCAGACATCATGCCAGTAATAATCCCGCCGCCAGTGGTGTTCTTGCACAAACCAGCCGCATCACCGACGAGAAAAACATTGCCTTTCTGCGCGGGCTGGCTCGGGTCAAACAAAGGAATAGGGCCTGCCTGCTTGTCAACAATCTCGCCAGGGCAGAGCTCAAGAAGCTTGTCGTACGCGTTAAAGCCATACTTCTGAGCCGCAATACCAACTCTTGCGTGTGTTGAGCTTTCCGGCACCACCCACGCGAAAAAATCAGGCGCGATATTGCCAAAATAAACTGAAAATGACTTGTCATCAAACTTTCCCTTAATTGTTGCCTGCGCGCCAACATAATACCCGCGCTTGTTCAACATACCAGCAGAACGCGCAACAGTAGAAGAAGGACCATCCGCGCCAATCAAAATTTCAAACTCAACCGGATCCCTGCCATCAAAGAACGCCTTGTTATCTTTAAATCCGGTAAAACGATGGCTTGTGCGCACTTCAGCGCCGGCAGCAACAGCTTTCTCAACCAACCAAGGGTCAAACTTGTCACGGCACAACACGTGTTCGTGCAAAGGAACGTCAATCGTTGAACTGGGACCATGAATTCTCACGCTCTGCAGCTCGTTAATCAAGTAAGCTTCACTTGGCTCAACAAGGTCAAATAACGCCTTTGTAACAATGCCAGTGCACTGCACGGGCTTGCCAACAACAGAATGCTCTTCAAACAAGACAACATTCTTCCCTGCCTCTGCAAGCTTCCAGGCAGCATACGCGCCAGCAGGACCAGCCCCAATAATTGCTATCATAGCTCACGCTGTAGATGATTAACTTAAAAGAATTTCTAAAAAACTATCGGTTGCGAGATCGCCAGTAAACAAAGCCTGCAATAAGCGCCAACAGAAGCAACAGCCACCAAGGCCAGTTGCTGCTTGAATCGCCGCCTGCACTGCCGCCATCTGATCCGCCACCCGAATTACCAGTTCCATCGCCGCCCATCCGGGTTGCCTGGCCGGTAGAACCGTTTGAGCCGTCATTGCCATTACTTCCGCCCTGCCCGCCAAAGCCAGTTCCTGGCTCGTTCTGAGACGACAGAATACACCTGCCTACAAGCGGGTCCATCTTGTACGGTGGAATACAGTTAAGCAACTTGCAATATTTCGCGCAATCAGGATGCTGCGGCTGTGCACAACACTGGATTCGTGCAATGTACGCTTTCTGGCAACAGTGCCACTGAGCAAAGTTCACAACAGCGTCACAACAGAAGCCCTGGCCACCGCCGCCACCGCCACTTTGACTGCCGCCGCACTGCTGCGGAATAATATTAACCGAGTGACTTGGTGAAGTAAAGGTCACACCATCAACAGTCGTACTGAATGAAATAGACAATTTACCGCCTTGACCACACGGCGAGTGATAAGTGCACTTGTAACGTAATTCACCATTATTATAGCCATAGCCATACTGATACCCATAGCCATAGCCGTAGCCATCAACTGTTCCATTCGCGTTGAAAGTGCCAAATATGCCCATGCTTTTCTTCAAGACAACACACGAAACCCGCGGGCATAACGCACCGCCAAGCGGGTTTGCATTAACATCAAACGAACATGTGTCACCATTAATGTGAACCGCGAAACCGCCCGGAAGCAGCTCGCCCGGGCCAATATCAAAATTCAAGTTGAACATAACTGTACCAGGACCAACTACAACACCATCAATTGTCAGAATCAAAGCAGCTGCCGGACCAATCAAGAAGACAATGCCGATAATAGCAACAGTTAACAGTATACTTACGCCGTATTTCTTCAATGCACCTTTTGTAAACATATGTATATCAGCCCTTTTTAGCAATGTAATAGATAATTCCTTTTTAAACTTTTCGCATTGCACCCCATGCCGTCATATATATTGTGCTGACTAAATCTTTATAATATTCATTTAAGTGCCAAAAACGGGGTGTTTCATGCATCTTTTCGTAATGATTCCTGCGCACAATGAAGAACAAACCATTGCGCAAGTCATAAGGACAATACCAAGACAGATTAATGGAATTGACAGCATAACAACAGTAGTTATAGATGATGGGAGCAAAGACAGGACAGCGCAGAAAGCAAGAGAATCTGGAGCGCATGTTGTTTCCCACAACTTCAACCAGGGACTGGCGCAGACATTCCAGCACGGACTTAACTTCTGCCTGAAACACGGCGCGGACATAATAGCAAACATAGACGGGGACGGGCAATATGACAGCTCTGAAGTGCCAAAAGTCATCAAACCAATAGCTGAAGGCTGGGCAGATGTTGTACTAACAAACAGGAAAGTGCTCTCTCTCAGCCATATGCCATTCGGAAAGAAATACGGAAACATAATAGCCAGCAGCGTAACGCGGCACGTGTCAGGATTTCCAGTCAGAGACGCGCAGTCAGGATTCAGGGCATTCTCACGCGAAGCAGCACTGCGGATAAACATCAGAAGCAATTACACATACGTGCAAGAGACAATCATACAGGCGGCAGACAAAAAGCTGCAAATAGTCCAGACAGACTGCACATTCAATAAAAGAACAGATGGAAGTTCCAGGCTGATATCAAACATCTGGAGCTACGCGAAAAGAGCGGGCGGCATGCTAATACGAAGCTATGTAAGATACAAGCCCTTGAAAGTGTTTTTAATTTCAGGCGCGATAATAAGCCTCCCAGGACTGCTGCTCGCGCTAAGATACCTAATATTCTGGCTGGACGGAATGCATTCAGGACACATACAGTCATTAATAGCGTCCGCCGTATTTCTAATAGTTGGGTTCCAGCTGATAATGCTGGCTTTGCTGGCAGACACAATAGACGCGGAACGCGTCACAACAGAAGAAACACTATACAGAATAAAGAAAATGGAATCGCTTCAGCCCTCGTCGCGAATATACTGAAGGACAATAACCGCCCACCCAGCGAACAATACAATGAAAAAAACAATATTAATCACGAAAAAGTGAACTGCGGCGAATGACCTCTGCAGAACAAGCTTTGTGAAAAAGAAAAAAATGACAAGCGCTACAAGAACTGAACAGCAAACAAACAACGCGTCTTTCCAATTAAGCTTCATAGCTTACGCTCACATTCAGCGCTCTTTTAAAGTTTATGCCAGAGCAGAACAATGATGCACTTACTCGCATTGCTGGGAATACCGCTTCTCTTCTACCTGCCAGGATACTGCCTGGCCAGATTATTTCCACCAAAAGCGAGAAACTTTGAGCTTGTCTTTTTTGAAATCGCAATCAGCATCCTTCTAACCGGGCTAATAGCCTTTGTTTTAGCGCACCTGGCGATGTTTTCACTCATTCACTTGTACGCTTTGCTTGGAGCAACCTGCCTGATTTCCTGCCTTGTGAAGAGGCCATCCTTGAAATTTAATTCCAAAAAAATTCTAACCATACTGATTTTCGCGGCAATCGCGTCAAGCGCGGCTTTCCTCAAGCCGACAGAAGCGTTTCACGGAGGATTAGACCCAGGAGTTTACTTAAGCACAGGCGTTAACATAGCCAAAACAGGAGCGATACTAATCTCCTCACCCGTAATAAAGGAAATACACGACTCAAACCTGACCGGATTTTACCAGCTGAATGAAATACCTCTCTGGGGATATTACGGCTACGAGCTTCCAGGATTTTACATTACAAACCCGGAAAAAGGCACTGTAACCCCCCAGTTTTACCATATGTACTCAGTATGGATAGCCATATTCTACTCGCTATTTGGGTTGAAAGGAACGCTTTTTGTCGCTCCGTTCTTCTCGCTCCTATCTATTGTGACAATTTTTCTCTTTGTAAAAAAAACATTCACCATTGACATCGCCATTCTTTCAACGGCGCTCATAGCAATAAGTTTCGCGCAAGTCTGGTACTCTTTAACCACAAACTCGGAAATACTTATGCAATTCTATCTTTTCCTGACTTTGTATTTTCTTCATACTTTTACCAAAAACAAGATTCTATCAGCCGGAACATGGAGCGCCTTCGCGGCAGCCAGTGGAGCGCTAACCCGCATAGAATTCGCAGTCGTTATTCCGGTTATCGTGGGCTTTTTAGCATACGATTACCTGACTGAAAGAAAACTGCAGACACGATACTTCTTCATCCCCTTCGCGCTTTTACTCGCATACGTTGTACTCGCTATCGCGACCCTTTCCAGACATTACACCTCATTCCTATTCAACACTCTCTTTTACAAAAAAGTGGACCTGCTAAATTTCGAGCAACTGCCAGTGCATTACTGGCCAATAATTATAGGCGTGATAATAATCTTTTTTGCCGTAAAAATGGCGGTAAAAAAACGCATAGAAACAAGCCCAAGGCAGAAACTAATAATTTCACTCATCCTGTGGCTGATGATTACGCTATTCTGCCTGCTATCGCACAAACTCCTCCCGAACGTAACAGTCAACCTCACAACACTTTCATGGTACATCACGCCCATAGGGCTGTTCATGGGCTTCCTTGGGCTGCTCATAATGCCGTGGAACAAGAACAAGAACGTAATACTTTTGCTAGCCATATGCTCGCTTTTCTTAAGCCTATACGCGATAAAGGCAGCGATCACTCCTGTGCACCCGTGGTGGGTGAGAAGATTCTTGCCGGTAGTGCTGCCCGGGCTTATAATAGGAATAAGCTATTTCATCTTCCAGAACAGAATATTCACGCGCGACATTCCAAAGAAAGCGTTTGCGGCGCTTCTAATAGCAGTCATCGCGCTCCCTTTCGTGGTTATGGACACGAAGATTTTTGCCGCTGATGAATACGATGGATTGAATGAAATACTATCCGAACTAAACCAAACCATTTCTGAGCCGGCAGTTGTCTTATACTTCAACTCTGAGCAATCGCACAAATACGCCACCCCGCTCCACTATATTTATGGAAAAGAAATTCTCGTACTTACAGAGCCGGGCGAAGAAGAAAGCGCTTACATTTACGCGCTGGCACGAGAAAAAAACATTTACGCGATTTATCCATCAAAAAGAGGGATGGGTTTCCTGTCAGCACATTTCAACCTTGAGCAGGTTTACCAAAAGACAGTCAACTGGAAAGGAATGAGCAGGCAGACAGAATGGAAACCGCACTTCCAAAAGCTCTATTATTTGCCGGACAACTATTATGATCTCAGGCACGACATAACACTATACCAGCTAAAGCCACTCACATGAACATACTTTACATAACACGAAAACATCCTCCTTCAAGCGGAGGAATGGAAAACTTAAGCTACCAGTTGAATTCAGCGCTGTCAAAGATTTCGCGAACGAGAAAAATCTCCTGGGGAGGAAGCCAGAAATGGCTGCCATTTTTCCTGCCATACGCTTTCATCAAAGCGTGCGCGCACTGCAGAAAACGCGACACTGACATAATCCACCTGGGAGACCCCGCGCTGGGCATAATCGGAGCATTGCTAAAAAAAATATTCAACATTCCTGTAGCTGTCACGTGCCACGGGCTTGACCTGACATACCCGAACATACTCTACCAAAAATACCTTGACAAGTTTTTTGGAAAGATGGACGCGTACATCTGCATAAGCTCTTACGCGCAGAAGCTCGCCTGCCAAAGAGTCAGCATAGACAAAACAACCATAATACCTGTAGGCATTGACCCGAGCTTTTGCTTTTCTGGCAAAAAACCCGGAGAGCGGAAAACACTCCTCACCGTTGGAAGGCTCGTAAAACGAAAAGGAGTTCTTATGTTTCTCAAGGAAATCCTGCCGCGGCTGCATTCTTCCTACGAGTACGTCATTGTTGGAAAAGGGCCTGAAAAAGACGCCATTTCAGAATATATCAAAAAGAACGGGCTCCAAAACAGGGCGAGACTAATCACAAACGCGGACGATGAAGCGCTCAAAAAAATCTACCGAGCCGCAGACATCTTCATAATGCCAAACATAACAATCAAGAATGACGCGGAAGGATTTGGATTAGTCGCTCTTGAAGCCGCGGCCACGGGGCTTCCAGTCATCGCAACAGCGGTTGACGGAATTACAGACGCGATCACTGAAGGAAAGAACGGATACCTTGTGAAAGAAGGCGATTATGCAGCGATGATTAAAAAAATAGAAAATGTCCGCGCTTCGAGAAACAAGGCGTTCAGCGATTACACCAGGAAAAAATACTCCTGGAACACAATAGCAAAACAATATCTGAAAGCTTTCAAGGCCTGCCTTTAACAAACTCGAAAACACTGTGAGTCTTCTCAGCGGCAGCGTCCCAACTGAACTTTTTTGACTGCGCGAAACCCTTTTTGACAAGACTCTCGCGACGAGTACGCACGCCGGCTATAGCGGAGGCGATTTCATCAACACTATAAGGG
>JBGPJV010000043.1:0-6861 GCA_041485605.1 Candidatus Nanoarchaeia archaeon
ACAAGCGTATGCTTGGATGGGTTCTTGACTTATTCTGACCGCAAGAGTTCTAAACTTAACATTTATAAACACCTCTTCTTCCTTAAAACATATGCCAAAGAGTGTGGTGGAAAAGCTTGTTCCTGACACATCCGTGATTATTCAGGGGCTCCTCAGCGAACAGCTTACCAAGGGGGAATTGCAGGTTGGTGAATTGATTGTTCACGAAGCCATTCTTGCTGAGCTTGAGCATCAGGCGAATGAAGGCAAGGCATCCGGTTATATTGGTCTTGATGAAATTCAAAAATTGCACGAGATGGCTGAGAAAAAGCGAGTCTCGTTGAGATTTGCAGGCCATCGCCCCGGCGCAAGTGAAATCCGATATGCAAAATTAGGTGAAATTGACAACGTCATACGCCAATTGGCTTATGACGAGGATGCCACTCTTTTAACCGGCGACAAAGTGCAGGCTAGAGTCGCGCAAGCCCGAGGAATAAAGGTTATTTATGTTCCTCAGAAAGAATATTGTCCTAAGCCGCTCAAGATGGATGCTTATTTTGATGAAACAACGATGAGCGTGCATTTGCGCGACAAAGTTTTGCCGATGGCAAAGAAAGGCTCTCCTGGCAGCTGGCAGTTTGTTCCAATCAAAGACAAGCTGATGACCGCTGAAGAAATTAAAGATATTTCAAGGGAAATGATTGAGGAAGCTGGCTGCAGGACTGATGGTTTCTTGGAAATTCAAAGAGAGGGTTCCACTATTGTCCAGCTTGGTCTGTACAGAACTGTTATTCTTCGTCCTCCATTTAGCGACAACTGGGAGATTACTTGTGTTCGTCCTGTTCGTCATTTGAAGATGAATGACTATGTGATGTCCGAAAAGCTAAACAAGCGTTTGTCAGATCAGGCCGAGGGAGTTCTTATTGCCGGCGCTCCGGGTATGGGTAAGTCTACTTTTGCTCAAGCTTTGGTTGAACAATATGCCACGCTTGGCAAGATTATCAAGACTGTTGAAGCGCCCAGAGACCTTGTTTTGCCCGATACAATTACTCAGCTTTCATACAGCCGCAGCACCCCTGAAGAAGTGCACGACGTCTTGCTGCTGTCCCGTCCAGACTACTCATTATTTGATGAAATGCGTAATCCTAAGGATTTCAGTTTGTTTTCTGATATGCGTTTGGCTGGTGTTGGGATGATTGGTGTTGTTCATGGAACGACTGCTTTGGATGCCATTCAGCGTTTTATTGGCAAGATTGACTTGGGAGTGATTCCTCACGTTGTTGATACTGTTGTTTTTATCAAGCACGGTAAGATCGAGCAGGTTTTGGGGATTAAGATGATTGTGAAAGTGCCTGCTGGCATGACTGAGGCAGACCTCGCTCGTCCAGTCGTCGTCATCAGCGATTTTGAATCCGATAAGGCGGTTGCAGAAATTTATTCATATGGAGAAGAAACGGTTGTTATTCCAGTGCAGGACGAGCGTCCGACTGGCGCCAAAGCGCTTGCTGCCCGCCAGCTTGAGCGTGTTTTCCAGCGTTACAGCGATGATGTGAAAGTTGAGTTGCTGAGTGAGCACAAGGCAACAGTTTATGTTCCTGAAAAATTCATCCCGTCAATTATCGGTCAGGGCGGCAAGAACATTCAGGCATTGGAACAGCAGTTAGGCATTGGCCTTGATGTCCGCCCTTTGGGGGAGGGGGCGGAAAAGCCTCCAAAAGGAAATGAGATTCCCCATCGTGTGACTGGGAGCAGCAAGCACGTTGAATTCCTCTTGGGCGAGCAGTACTCTGGAAAAGACGTCGATATTTTTGTCAATGATGAGTATCTGGCGACTTTTGCCGTTAGCAAGAACGGTGCCGTTAGGATTAAAAAATCCAACAAGTTAGGCAAGGTTGTGATTGATGCCATGGACCATGGCGAAAAAGTATCATTTGTAGGTGCGTAATGTTAGACATAAATTATATCCGCCAGTATCCGGATGTTGTAAGGGAAAACCTGCGTAAAAGGCAGGTGCCGGAATATCTGAATTATTTGGATGCTGTTCTAAAAAATGATGAGTTGTGGCGCGGGCTAAAATCAAAAGTTGATCAGGCGCGTGCGAGAAGAAACAAGATTTCGCAGGAAATTAATGATGCAAAGAAAGCCGGCAAGGATGCGTCAAAAATCATAAAGGAAGCTGCTGAAATCCCAAAAATAATTGCGGAAGCTGAGAAAGAACTGGCAGAACTGCAGGACAAAATAAAGGTGTGCCTGTACAAAATACCGAATTTGATGCACCAGAGCGTGCCTTATGGGAAGGACGATACTGAAAATGTTGTAGTAAAGACGGTTGGCAAGAAGCCGGAATTCAAATTTACGCCATTAAGCCACGTTGACCTGATGTTAAAGAACAATTGGGCTGACCTTGACCGCGCAGCAAAGATTTCAGGCGCAAGATGGTATTTCTTGAAGGGCGACTTGGCAGTGCTTGAGATGTCATTAATCCAGTACGCAATGGATTTCATGCGCAGCAAGAACTTTACTCCCATTATTCCGCCGTTTATGATGTCTCACAATGCCTACAATGGCGTTGTTTCTCTGGAAGATTTTGAAAACGTGATGTACAAGGTTCAGGGCGAGGACTTGTACGCAATTGCAACTTCAGAACACCCGCTTACCGCAATGTATATGGATGAAGTGCTTGAAGAAACTCAGCTGCCTATCAAGATGGCTGGTTTTTCTACAAATTTCAGAAAGGAAGCCGGCGCGCATGGAAAAGACCAGAAAGGAATCTTCAGAGTGCATCAGTTCAGCAAAGTTGAGCAAGTTATCCTCTGCAAGCCAGAGGAATCCTGGCATTTGCACGAGGAATTGTTAAAGAATGCTGTTGAGTTTTTTGAAAGTCTTGGCTTGCATTTCCGTGTTGTTAATGTCTGCACCGGCGATTTGGGTATTATTTCCGCAAAGAAGTATGACGTTGAAGCGTGGTACCCGGTGCAGAATGCTTTCAGGGAAGTTGTTTCCTGTTCTAATTGCACCAGCTATCAGGCTGTCCGTTCTAATATAAGGTTCCAGTGCGGTGCAGAAAGGCATTACGTTAACACGCTTAATTCAACCTGTGTTGCAACCACGCGTGCATTGGTTGCCATAATGGAAAACTTCCAAGACAAGGACGGCAGTGTTGAAGTGCCGAAAGTGCTTCAGAAATACACGGGCTTCAAAACAATGAAACATGGCTGAGATTCCGTGGTGGGTGTGGACGGGTGTTGGCTTGTTTGTCGCAGTCAGCGCTGCCTGGTCGGGCGGCACTGTTTCTCTTTTTGCCTGGGTTGGCTTGGTTTTTATCGCAATCGGCATTGGCAAAATAGTTTACATGTTTGTCGTTAAGGAAAAGCCAACACAAAAGGAGCAAAGAGTCATTCATCCTCCGAATCAGATTCCTCCCATGATGCCTCAAGGGCATTTTTGCCCGAGATGCAGGGTTACAGTCCAGCAAAGTGACCATTTCTGCAGGTATTGCGGGACACGCCTGCGTTAAAAGCCTACAAGCATTGCGCCGGCAACAATAACAACTGTTGCAATAATTCTCTGCCACAAGTGTTTGTCTTCTTTGAGAAGTACGATACCGCCTATGACAGTTAAAAGCGTGCTGAGCTGCAACAATGGATACGCGATAGTGAAATCAAGTGCTTGGTATGCGCGCAGGGTGAAATAATATCCGGTTGTAGACATAATTACTGCCAGAATGGCTATCTTTCCGTGTCTTTTCAGCAGGTGGCTGACGTGTTGTGTCCTGCCTCTAATGAAGAATGAAAGAACAATTGTTGGAATTAGATACACGAAGAATCCGTAAACAGCTGGGGCAAAAAAAGTGAGGGCGTGTTTGTCGATTGATGAAGTGATTGCAGCGATGACTGCTGTTCCCAGTGTCCATTTGACGCCTGAGTCGCTTAAGCTTCCAAATTTTCTTTCCGGGTGCCAGAGGAGTGTGCTGACGCCGATAAATATGATGACAATGCCTATAATGCGGTATATGCTTGGCTGTTCGTGCAAAAAGAATATTGCAATCAGTAATCCCCAAATTACTTTTGACTGGCTGAGCGGTTCTTTAAGGGAGAGTTCAGTTCCTTTTAGTGCGATGTTGCTGCAGAGCGAAACTGCTGCCCAGAGTATGCCGCCCGCCGCGAGAAAAATCCATGCTGTTTTGTCGGTGGGCAGGGCAAATGCAGTAATGGCAAATGGAAGCCATATCAGCACATCAACAATTTGCGTGAGCAGTGAGAATGCGTAGGGTTCTGTTTCCCTTAGTATGTATCTGACAACGATGCGTGCGACGGTTGTGAAAATGATTGCAAGCAGAATGAAGAGGATTGCTATTGTCATACTATTCTGAAACGCCACAAATCTTAAAAAGCCTTCTGTTCTCAATTCTGTTATGGGGTTAAAAGATGTGTTGTCTGCAGGCGAAAGCTTGTTCAAAAATGAGGACTCGTTGGATCCTGAATGGCTTCCAAAAAAGTTGCCGTTTAGGGAAAGCCAGCATCAGCAGATTGCCAACTGCATAAAGCCGTTGATACTGAGCAGAACCGGCAGGAACTGCATCATTTCTGGCGCGCCGGGCATCGGCAAGACTGCTGCGGTAAAACTAGTTCTCAAAGAGCTGGAAGACAACCCTGACGTTAACACTCCAGACATTTATGTTTTGTACGTAAACTGCTGGCAAAAAAACACCACTTACAAAATTTTTGTCGAGCTTTGCGAGCAGCTGGGTTACAAGTTTACCCAGAACAAAAACACTGAAGACCTGTTCAAGATTGTCCAAACTATTGTCAACAAGAAAGCGGCCGTCTTTGCTTTTGACGAAGTTGACAAGGTTGAGGATGTTGATTTCTTGTACCACATTTACACCGACATCCTCAAAAAAACCATTTTGATGATTACCAATCACCCGCAGTGGTATGCGGATGTTGATGACCGTATTCGTTCAAGATTGATTCCGGAAAAGATTGACTTCCCGCATTATTCCAGAGATGAAATCAAAGGAATTCTAAAGCTTCGTATGGACGCGGCATTTTCCGCAAATAAATGGGATGAAGGCGCATTTGACCTTATTGTTGACAAGACTGCTGCAATGGGCGATATTCGTATTGGGCTCCATCTATTAAGAGAGGCAGGTATGGCTGCAGAGGACGAGAGTGTGAGAAAAATTTTGCCAGTCCATGCCGAGCGTGCCATGCAGAAGCTTTCTGACTTTACTGTCAAGCCGGCAGAGGCATTATCAGAAGACGCTAGAGTTATTCTGCAGTTAGTCAAATCCCAGTCGGGCAAGATTGGCGATTTGTTCAAAACATACCAGGATCAAGGCGGCGCGGGCACTTACAAAACTTTCCAAAGAAGAATTGAAACCTTGGAAAAAGGCGGTTTTATTGATACAAAGAAGGTTGTTGGCGGAAAGGAAGGCACAACAACAATTGTGTCAGGCAAGAACAAGTCGTTGGATGAATTCTAAGTTGGGCCCTTTTCGTCATTTTTGAGTTCTTCAAGTAAATCTCCAGGTGTAAGGATGAGTCCGGTTTCAACAAGGGTGTAATCTTTTCTGCCGTATTGGTGAATGAGTGCGTATTCATCAATTTTGTTGAGCAAGTCGCGCTGTTCAGCGGCTAAGTCGCTGTAATGCTTGAATTCTTTCATGATGAACTCGCGCTGTTTCGTTTTCGGGTTTTGTGCGCCAAGCCCCATGATAACCCAGCGGCCGTATTTTTTCTCATCAGCATTATCCACGATGTCGGTGAGGAATTCAAAAACTTGTGAGCCGGATTCGTGTATGACGGTACGTCCGTTGTAATGGCTGCGCTGTTCGTCATCAAAAAGTCGTTCGTATTCTTTTATGTCTGAGTAAACACAGCGGGGAAGGATGGCTGTTCCATGCCGCGAGCTTTTGTATTCCATGACGACAACAGGATTGGGAAGTGGGAATTGCATATTGAATGAGCGCGCTCTGATAATTAGTTCCTTTAAGATGTTATCATTCACTACACGTTCAAATAAGTCCCGCATCGTCCACTCGACGATAAAGAGCAGCTTGTCTTATATAAACTTTTGTCGGGAAATAACCTTTATATACTAACCAACTAGTTATCACTGTATGCCAAAAAGGGTGAATCTGGAAGACATAAACAAAAAGCTCGACCGGTTGCTGTCTTCGCAAAGAAAGCTCGTCTCGAAAGAATCAAAAATTGAGAAAGAAGAAGCAATTGTTGAAAGGGAAGAGGAAACAGAATTAAAAAAGCTGAAAGAGCTTGAGACTTTTGAAAAAGAGATTATGGCTGAGGTCGGCCCGCATCCATTAAGGGAGCTTACATACAAGGATGTCGTGAAGGGCAGCATCGGCGCCTTTATTGGTGTTGCCGCGCATTATTCTTTTGTCTATGGCGTGAAAGTTGCCGCTGAAATCGATGTTTTTCGTGCAACATTGCTCTTTCCAATTGCGTATGCCTTTGGCGGAATTTTCATGTACTTGACTGGCTTCAGAAGAATCAAGGATCCTAGAGTTTTGTCCTTCCTTCCAGTCAGACTAACAGTCCTCTACCTGGTCGCCGTCATCACGGCGATTCTCATACTATTGTTATTCAATCCAGATTTCTTCCACGAATTCTGGACTACTTATAAGCAGGTCGCAACAGTTACTTTGAACGCAGTTATCGGCGCTTGTACTGCTGACTTGATAGGTAAGGAATGAGCTTTGAAGATTTGCAGTTGCGGAAAGTGAACCTTGCTGTTGAATTATTGAAAAAATTAGTAGACATGCGCCCCAGATTGTTTGCAGCTGAGCAGATGGAAAAGCACGCGTTAGTGAAAGCATGGCTTGTTAGTTATGCTGCTGCTTTGGAAGACCTTGCCAAG
>JBGPJV010000044.1:0-6800 GCA_041485605.1 Candidatus Nanoarchaeia archaeon
ACGGTGCCGGCTCAGCTATTGCGATGAAATTGCAGAAGCGCGAATCTGGAACGTATCGTGGCAGCTGCGTGATGGGTAATTCTAAATAGTTCACAAAACATTTAAAAGGCGCTATTCTTAAAAGATAATCAAAAAGAGGTCATATGCAGAAAACTGTAGGTAAATTTACCGTTAAATATATCCAGATACTTGACGAAAAGGGAAATGTTGACAAAAAGCTTGAGCCAAAGCTTTCTCCGCAGGAATTAAGAGATTTGTACAGATGGATGGTTCTCGAACGAACATTTGACAATACTGCATTAGCCCTCCAGCGCGAAGGCAGGATCGGCACATATGCGCAAAGTTTAGGTGAAGAAGCAGTGCACGTTGGCGCGACATATGCAACAAAGGATGTTGACTGGATTTTTACTGATTATCGTGAGCACGCATCATATTTGATGCGGGGTGTTCCTGTAAAGAATTTGCTGATGCATTGGGGCGGTTCTGAGGATGGAATGGCCTTGCCTGAGAAATCAAATATTATGCCGGTCTGTATTCCTGTGGGCACTCAAACATTGCACGGTGCCGGCTCAGCTATTGCGATGAAATTGCAGAAGCGGAAAGCAGGAACGCTGACGTTTGTTGGCGATGCGTCAACAAGCACGGGCGACTTTAATGAGGGTTTGAATTTTGCCGGCACGTACGTGGCGCCGGCAGTATTCGTTATTCGCAATAACCAGTGGGCTATCAGTGTACCGCGGACATGCAGCACTTCTGACTGGGGCGGCTGCCAGAGCAGGGCAGAAACTCTTGCGCAGAAAGCGATTGCTTTTGGGTTTGACGGCGTTCAGGTTGATGGCAATGATATTCTTGCCGTGTATGCTGTTGTCAAGCAAGCGATGGACAAAGCGCGTGCAGGCAAAGGTCCTACGCTGATAGAATGCATCACGTATCGTATTACTCCTCACACAACTGCTGACGATCCAAGCAGATATCAGGATCCGAAAGTGCTGAAAGCCTGGCAGGAAAAAGAGCCCGTAAAGAGATTCCAGTTGTATCTAAAGAAAAAAAAGCTCTGGGACGAAAAATATGAGGCAGCTGTGCAGGCAGAGTGCAAACGTATTGTTGACCAAGGTGTTGCCGAGGCAGAAAAACATAAGCCAAAGCCGACTGACATGTTTGATTTTGTTTATTCCAAATTGACGCCAAATCTCAAAGAGCAGAGGGATGAATGGCAAAATTAACCATTGTTGAAGCTGTAAGGGATGCGCTCGACGTTGAAATGGGCAGGGATGACAAAGTCATCGTTTTGGGCGAGGATGTTGGCGTTGATGGCGGTGTTTTCAGGGCGACAGACGGTTTGCAAAAAAAGTATGGCGACCATAGAGTAATTGACACTCCTTTGGCAGAATCAGGAATTGTTGGAACAAGCATCGGCATGGCAATTCAAGGCTTGAAGCCCGTCTGCGAGATTCAGTTTGACGGCTTTACCTATCCTGCGTATGACCAGTTGTTTTCTCACGCTGCGCGCATCAGGAACAGGACTCGCGGCAAATTGACGTGCCCGTTAGTTCTTCGTTTCCCGTATGGCGGAGGCATTCGTGCGTTAGAACATCATAATGAAAGCCCTGAAAGTTATTTTGTCCATACTCCTGGATTGAAAGTAGTCATTCCAAGCAATCCTTACGATACCAAAGGCCTGCTCATTGCCGCAATAAGAGACCCAGACCCAGTTATCTTTATGGAGCCAAAGAGAATCTATCGCGCAATCAGGGAAGAAGTTCCTGAAGGCGCATATACTGTTGAAATTGGCAAGGCAAACATCTTGCGTGAAGGCACCGATCTAACATTAATCAGCTGGGGCGCAATGGTGCGCGAATCAATGAAAGCTGCCGATATTGCTGCCGCGCAAGGCACCAGAGCAGAAGTGATTGACGTGCGCACATTAAATCCGTGTGACTGGGACACTATTTTAGCAAGTGTTCAGAAAACCGGCAGGGCTATTGTTGTGCACGAAGCACCGCATACTCTTGGCTTTGGTGCTGAGATTGCCGCCAGAATTCAAGAGAAATTATTATTATACTTGAAAGCGCCGGTGCAGCGTGTGACTGGTTACGATACTCCGTTCCCGTATTTCAAGTTGGAAGATGCATACTTGCCAAATCCTGAAAGAATCGGCAAGGCGATTGAGCAGGTGATGAAGTTCTAAATGGCTTACGATTTTAGATTGCCGGACTTGGGAGAAGGTATTGCGGAAGGAGAAGTAATCAAATGGCTTGTCAAAGAAGGCGACAAAGTTGAAGAACACCAGCCGATTGTTGAATTGGAAACAGACAAGGCAGTCGTGCAGGTTCCAAGCCCGAAATCTGGAACTATTCTAAAAATAAACGGCAGCGCTGGTGAAAAGATTCACGTTGGTGACGTTCTTTGTACGATTGGAGAAGCAGGAGAAAAAGTTTCAAAAACTTCTCCAAAAGAATCTCCGAAAACGGCCGCGCCTGCAAAAAAAGTTTCTACTACTGTTATGGGCCAATTGGAAGAAGCGCCTGAAGAGGAAGAAAAGAAAGTAACACTAATTACGCCGAAAAAAACAGCAGAAAAGGTAGTTGCAATCTTGCCCGCTGTCAGAAAACTTGCGCAGGAGATGAGCGTTGACATTTCAAGAGTTCAAGGCAGTGGTCCGAGCGGAAGGATTACTGAAGATGACGTCAGAAAAGGGTCTGGGCAGGCAGTAAAAGCTGCAGCTGGTCCTACAGTCACATTTGAAAAGTTTGGCAGAGTGCTTAGAATGCCGCTAAAAGGCATCAGGAAGACTATTGCAGATAATATGTCTAAGAGTTTGTCTACAGCGGCTCACGTGACTCATATGGATGTTGCTGATGTTACCAAGCTTGCTGACTTTAGGGAGAAAGAAAAGGAAGCGGCAGAAAAGAAAGGCGTGCATCTCACATTTATGCCGTTTATTGTCAAGGCGTGTGTCTTGGCATTGAAGGAATTCCCGTACGTGAATTCAAGTTTAGATGATGAAAAACAGGAAATTGTTATCAAGCAGTATTATCACATTGGTTTTGCCGTTGACACGCAGGCCGGCTTAATGGTGCCAGTTATTCATAACGCAAATGAAAAGACTATTCTCGAGATTGCTCGCGATGTCTGGCGCATGTCAGAGCTTGCAAGAACAAGAGAAATTGAGCTGAAGGACTTGCAGGGCAGTACATTCACTATAACAAACATTGGCAGTTTGGGTGGCGTGTTCGCAACACCAGTCATTAACTGGCCTGAATGCGCGATTCTTGCGCTGGGCAGGATTTCTGAGCAGCCGGTTGTTGTTGACGGCAAAATTGTCATCAGGAAAATCCTGCCGATGTCTTTGTCATTTGACCACAGAATCATAGACGGCGCAATGGCAGCCAAGTTCGTGAATGAAATCAAGCGCCATCTGGAAGACCCGGACGCATTGCTGATGGGTTTCTAGGACAATCTCATAAAGTAGGGGGGCTCTTGGCAGTCGTGAAGAACTCAGAGCTCATCATTCATTGTTGCGCAGATGACCGAAGAGTCTGCTGAAGAAAAATGCAACTTGTTGTGAGAATGATTGTGGCTCTTTCTTCTTTTCCTCTTGTATTGGAATCTGGCCGTACTGGTTATAATCAATTTCTTTTGCGGGCAGTGCTTGCTGCGCGTTGCCAGGGCAGTCGATGGCTTTCTCATTGAAGTATTTTTTGAAGTTCCCCCAACCAGTAATCTGCAGGGTGTTCGTGTAAAAGAAGTCCGTGTATCCATAATTGATATTGGCAGCGTTCATATCCGCAGCGATGATTTTGTGATATTGCGTTGGGTTAGGCGCTTGGCAGTCCTGGTAGAAGTTGATCTCATCGCACGCCTGCCAGATGGGCTTGATGAGTTCGTCGATGAGCTTGCAATACTTGGTGACATGCTCGGTGATGTGCTTGAGCCAGATCGTGTAGTACATATTTTTAGGCCCCTCGCCTTCGCCCGGCTCCAATGGATTAGAGCTGCTGTAGCTCGTGCAGACGGTGATCTTCTGTGCCGTGAGTTCGAACATGTCCACCTGGTCGTCCAGGTTCGTGCGTGTGTCCAGGACCTTCTGCCAGCCTGCTGCGCGGCGGGCGTTGCATTCAGCAGCGGTCTTCTCGAGCGCGGCCAGATATGCCCCTATCGCGGCGCTCTTGCCTTTCAATGCGCAATCGCCCTTTTTCTCATCATACACTGGCGGTGGCAATGCGACCGGATTATTCGGCACTTTCGGGCAGGTCAGCGTGGTCTTCTTTGTCATATCAGGGAGCATAATGAATTTTAGCTTCATTGGTGTGGTCGGGACACGCTTGAACTGTCCCATCTGGCCGTATTGCAGCGCTACACACCCTTTCTTCACATCGCAGAATTCTTTCTCAGAACACTTATTTACAATCTTCCACACGCCGTTCGTGCATTTCTGGAAGACCGCATCAGAACATCGCATGACGCCATCAGGACATACCGCACGAACTTCCGCAATCTGAGGACGAACTTGCGCAATCTGGTTTGTCTGCGTGTACCGCATTTGCGCACTTACAATAGGAAAAATCATCATGAGAACAAGCAGAAAAATCACTGCACGCATAGAAAGAGCAAATCTGGCAGAGTATTAAAATGTTCACCTTTTCAAACGATCAGAAAAGGCAGGGATTTTAGGATCATTTGTTCTTTCTGTTGCGCAAAAGTCGCTTCAATACACCTAACGAAGTAAAAATGAGAAGTATCAAAATAGGAACTCCGAAAGCGACTGGGAGAACATTGTTCGGGTTTAGCTTCTGTATTCTTGCTATTTTTAACTCGGACATCTCGCTGACAATCGGAACCTTGCTGTTCTTCTCAACGATGGTCATGTAAATGACGTAATCTCCTGAATCAATGAGATGCATGTTCCATAAATTCACTTGAGACTCTTTCGGGTTCAGAACGTCTATCCTGACTGCCTTCTGCGCGTTCCAGTCTTCAAGATCCATGGGCAGTTCTTGTCCCTCCGTTACTTTGATCAACGAGATAGCAGCAACAGTTCCTTTCAACTGAGCATTTCCAATATTGGTTACGGTGCTGTTGAATTCTATCATGTCTCCCATCTCGGCATCGATGTGCTTTGGCGCGATAGATACGCTGATGTCGTTCTGGGCAGAAGCTATGCTTGACAATATTAGCAGGAATGCTAGAACCAGGACGAGTGTTCTTTTCATCGCCCGCCTCCAATCAGTTCGTTCTTATTTATGACTCTGATGAGCAAGGCAATCATTAACAACAGATAGATTGCTATCACGGCAATCCTGCCAGCTTGCATTCCAATGCCTTCATTATCGATTACAGCGCTGTCAAATGTGCTGACAGCCGCTGCCACGGGGTTGACAAAATTGAAAATTTGTCCAACCGGTGAACTCTTAAGAGTTGATGGAAAGATGATTATCGATCCAAGGAAGAAAAGCGCGAGTATGCCGATCAAGAGCGCGTTTTTCACTGATTTAAGTTTTATCGAGAGAATCATGCTGAACGCGGTGAATATCGCCATAGCCAATGTTCCAAGCAGGAAAAGATAGGCTATTGCTACCGCCACATTTTGGCTTCCTTTGCCAACCACTAAAAGGTACGGTATCGAAATGATTAGTAAGATGAGCCAGTTCACAACTACTGCGGCAAACTTGCCAAAAGCAATGCTCGTTCTCTTGATCGGCGCCAAAAGCAGAACTTCCATGGTGCCCCGCTCCATCTCTCCTGCAAAGGAATCGCTGCCGTAAACGATGGCTCTCAATATGTCCAGAAACAATACTGCTTCCATCAGGTAGAACACCATGGTGTTCTGGTCCATAAGGCTCAATTCTGTATTGGTGAGGAAGAGATACGCTAATACGCTGAAGATTATTGAAGCTGCTAAAAACCAGAGATATCCCTTTGCTGTCAGCAAATCGCTTTCAAGCTCTTTGGTAAATAGTGGGTTCATGTGGGTTTCTCCGGAGAAATAAGCTTGAAAAATAATTTTTCAAGCGATTCTTTCTTTTTCAATTGGCTCAGGGATCCTTCTTTGATGATTTTTCCTTTGTTTATTATTGCGATGCGATTGCACAATCTTTCCACGTCATCAAGTAGATGCGTTGACAAGAATATTGTAGTGCCTTTTGTTTTGTTGATGTGCAAAAGCAGGTTGTGTATTTCTCTTCTTCCTATCGGGTCTAATCCGCTGGTTGGCTCGTCAAGAATTATCAGTTTTGGCGAGTTGACCAATGCC
Organism: Candidatus Nanoarchaeia archaeon; assembly: GCA_041485605.1. Classification (GTDB taxonomy): domain Archaea; phylum Nanobdellota; class Nanobdellia; order Woesearchaeales; family ARS49; genus CABMGU01. The sequence goes on from JBGPJV010000044.1 coordinate 6,254, forward strand.
CTGGCTATGCCTAAGCGTTGCTTCATGCCGTGAGAATATGTCCCTATTGGCTTGGTGATGTTCGAGTCCAGTCCAACATCATTAAGCAGTTTATTGATTTCCGGTTGCACTCCGTATAGTTTTGCAAAAAAGCCAAGATATTCCTGCGCAGTCATCCAATCATAGCATCTAAATGATTCTGGCAGGGAATTGATTATGGATTTCACATAATCAGGGTCTTGAGATACATCGTGCCCGTCTATCTCGACTTTGCCGCTGTCATACTTCAGGATTGTGGTTAAGATACGTATTGTTGTGGTTTTCCCTGCTCCATTTGGGCCAAGAAATCCAAAGATGTCACCTTTCTTAACGTGAAAACTCACATTATCCAGGGCAATAACGTGCCCGTATCTTTTTGTTAATTTTTCTACGTCAAGCATGCCTAGAGATGACCGAATATGCTTTAATAATCTTATGAACTAGTCATATCAGTAATTAATATAGAAATCGTTAAACTTCCCAGAGTATTCTTCCCATTCGTAATCAACGTTAGTGACTGTTGAGAGTG
>JBGPJV010000045.1:0-6785 GCA_041485605.1 Candidatus Nanoarchaeia archaeon
AGAAAAAGCATTTACTGCAGAAAAAGTATGGTGCACGTACGGAGCGCCTTCTTCTTCAGAAAATATTTGCAATCAATCTCCAGACCCCTCCACCGTTATCGGCATGCTCTGCCAACAACATACACTCGGACAACAACTCTCTATAAAACTAGACCAAACCAAGATACTTCAATTGACTCCAATTTTGGAATCCTTGGACAGCGCCAACAGAAACTTCCTGCAGCAAAGCTGCCCGGAGCTCTTTTAACATGCAACGAAAATACTTCGCATTTTCGAGCTTTGAAAAACGCGGTTTTCCAAAGAGGGCTCAAATAAAGATGTTCGAAACAGTCGGTGTCCTTGTCGTATTTTTCTTTTTACTTGCAACAGGCTCCATCTTTTATTTTGGCGCACAAAAATCCGCACTCCAAAAAGAAAAAATCGCGGCAAGCGAACAATACGCATTTCAAATAGTATTGAAATCGTTATATTTGCCAGAACTTGATTGTTCATTCCTAGTCACACAACGTGACAATTGCGTTGACACGATAAAACTCAATGCACTTTCACAGCTCATTACAAGAGACAACACCGCAAAAACAGATTACTTCAGCGAATTCGGCTATGCAACCATCAATGTCAGTGAAGCGTATCCCGGAAACAACACGTGGACATTGTATGAAAATAAACCAGACCAATATATCAGCAAACTGGTCACGCAAAGCCCCATACTACTTTACGATGCATGGCAAGACAGTTACGCTTTTGGCGTCATCGAGGTGGCAGTCTATGTCCAGTAAAGCACAGATGGAAATCTTTGGACTCGTTATTATTGTCATACTTCTCGCAATCGGATTGCTTTTTGCAGTTGTTATTCTCACCAAAACTCCAACAACTGAAGTCCAGCGCGTCAAAGAAAGCGTACAAGCAGCAAACTTCCTCAACACCATGATGGGCACCACTTCCTTAAGCTGCAGCAAACGAAGCGTCAGAGAATTATTACAAAACTGCGCGACATCAGCATATGACAGTGCGACAGGCCAGTGGAGCGGTGCGGCTTTGTGTGATGATGGCAGCACCAATACCTGCCAGCTCGCCCATATCATGGTAGACCAAATGCTGCTCGAAACTCTTGGCACCTGGGGCAAAAATTACCGCTTTTTCATCAATGGCACAGAAGCAGTCCAGCCGCTCACTTCCGAGCACGGGCCGTGTAAAGGCGAACGAGAAGGAAGCAGCAGACCAGAAAAAGTCAGACCCGGACTGGACATCGTTTTGACTCTGCATATTTGTCAGTAATCTTAGTCATGAAGCGCATATGTTGATGCTGAAAAATCAGCAGTTTTCAGGACAATGTGATGCAGATGACTTAAGACGATTGAGTCTTCGCTCTTGCTCATTGCTTTCTCAATATCTGTTCTGACTTTTTTCACTTCCTCAGACAACTGACTCAGCCCAACAATTTCAAACTTGTAGAATAATTCATAATACCTGCGCAACAGCTTGTTCGCTTTATCAAACAACTCCGCTGTCTGCTGTGACATTTTCTTCTTGCTCGCCAGATATTCACATACATATTTGTATTCGTCAGCAATCTTTTCCAAATTCCACATTATAACATACAGGAAACTTGTTTTAGCAGGCTCGTCCAAGCCGCGCTTGTTAAGAATGCGCTCACAAAAGTTTGTCAACTGATTATTTGTCTTTTCCAAATCAAACACGTGCTGCAATTCACCAAACTTTTTGCTTTTTGCCATCTGCAAGGATTGCTCGGCCAATGCAAGCGTTACTAAAAACGCCCTTCTTACAATCACGTCAAGCTGGTCATCAAGCTCTTTTGACAATGAACGAACAACACACTGCGAGCCAGAACAATGCACGACCGCAAAGCCCAAAAACAAATCCTTCAGCAATTGGTCAATAATAATGGCGTGCTCAGGATTTTCAGTATGCACTTCAATCTCATCATACCCTTTCTTGTGCAAAGATGAAAGAAGCCAGCGCAATGTTCTTTCAGTCGCGTTAGAAACATCAATGCCCTTTTTCCTCAACTGCCTTGGCTCGGCGGTAGAAACAATCAGGCGCGGGCCTTTCTCCTGCATATCAATTTCCTCGCCTTTCTTGATGCCCCACTGCTTCACCCAGCCAGTAGGCAGGCTGACTACAAAGGTCTTATCCGCTATCTGAATGACCTTGCGCTTCATAGAAGCATCGACGATAACTTAATATATAAATGTTATCGCCACGAAGTAGTGATATGGGTTTAGGAAAACTGCTTAACTTGCTTACAAAAAGCCCGCGCGCGAACGGCTGGCTCGCAGCACTGGGCACTTCGCCTTATGTTGCCTACAAATTTCACCAGTATTTTACTGATAATAATGACCACGCCTTTTCTGATTTTGCAAAAACAGGAATTCCAACTGTGACCGCATTTATTCTTGCATACCTCGGCACGGCCGTCTTGCATGTGTACACAAAAGAAACAGATACGGGAGAACGAACACGTCCAGGAGATAGAAAAATTATCAAGAATCTTGAAGACCGGCTTCTGGAACATACGCCGCCATCAATACTTCTACCAGGCAAAAAAACACTCGATTACGGCATTACTGACGTTCTTTTCCTAAAATACAAAACAGGCGCTTCACTTGAGCGAAAAGCGCGAGCAGAGCAAAACCCGGCACGCGCACTCGATGCAATGCTCCTCTACTGCGGTTCAGAAAGAAAAATTGATGATGGATTCCTGCTGCTCAAAGACGCTTTTGACTGGATGGAAGGCAACTCACCGGAGTTAACTTTCAGCGGAAAAATTGCTTATGCTTACAACGGTTTCATGCTTGGAATAGCACGAAAACTCGAGCCCCGTAATGTCTCAGAATACATTCTTTCAGCAGCACATGACAGCATACTAAATCCTGCAAATGCATGGCGCTGGAGCATGCTGGGCAGAATGGTTGCAGACGAATTCAAGCTTCCTCAACGTGAGGAAATGTACGTCTTCCACGCATTCCTTGCAACCGCGCAAAAAAGAAGCGACGTTAGTGAAGCATGGAATGATGCATTCAAAGTACTAAAAGAACGGCCGGTCTGGGAACGCCTGAGCGACTCACGTTCGCTGGTTCGAATACTAAAAAATAACAAATTCTTTTCCAACACGCTTGTTTTCAAAGCGCGCGAATCACGCGAGGCGCTTATCAAGGAAGCAGAAGCAAGCGCCACACTCACCGCACTCGTTGAAGAAATTTCTGTTCCACAGTCACTTCATATCACGCATGAACCCTATGAAGGAAAATATGTCTCAATTATGCGGAGAATTGAGGGCGAAACTCTTTACGAGCGTCTAAAAAAAGGCGACAAGAAAGACGTGCCACGCGTGATCACCACGCTTGCAAAAATACACGCACACTACCCAACAGAAAAACTTGAACGCCTCAACCTGTACAAAAACCTTGAGCAAAAATTAACATCGCCGGATTTCAACATCCCATCAGAACTTGCCGACAGAATAATAGCGAACTATTCGCCAGTTTATGACGCAATTACAGACAACGCGCTTTGGGTATGGAATAAAGATGCGCATCCAGAAAACTGGATTATTGGAGAGAAAATCGGCGTTATTGATAACGAAGGCGACTATCTCATTCCAGCATTCTTTGACCTCGTTAACCTGCAGGAATACGCTGACTTCTTTATTGATGTTGAAAAACAGTCAAACATCGTTCGCTATATAACTGAAATGCACAAAGAGGGCAAAAATGTCAACATCGCCACTGCACGAAGAGCATACCGCAATTCAGTAATACACCGCACCCTAGCATTGGCAAGCGCGTGGAGCTCACCAGACAGAACACGCATGCAAATCTACAGAAAGCAAACCATCCGAAAAGCCATCTATTCAATAGATGAAACCATAAAAGAAGACAAACATTACTACGAACGTCACAAAGATAAATACCTTCATCTTCACAAAGCCTTCCAAGAACTGCACAACCTTATGCCATCTTAAGAACCTTAAGAAGAAAGATTATGCTGAATTCTACCATTCTTTTTATCGGTGATCCACATGAAAAAAACCGACATGCACATCATAACGCAATTGAGAATCAACGGCAGAATGCCGCTGACAGAACTTTCGCGCAAACTTGAACTGCCGGTGAGCACAATTCACGACAGAATCAAGCAGTACAGGAGAAAACAGTGGCTGAAGTTCAGCGTGCTGCCTAATTATGAAAAACTTGGTTTTTCAGCACGCGCGTATCTACTTTTGACCGTTGAGCCAGCAGAAAAAGAGAAACTCTTCCAGTATTTGGAAAAGCACCCCAATGTCAATTCACTTTTCAGAATAAACAACGGCTGGAATGTTATTATGGAATGCATATTCAAAGACATGCCTTCGATGGAAGATTTTGTTGACAAACTTGAAGAAATGTTCCACATCAAACAAAAACAAGTCCATTATGTACTTGATGAACTAAAGCGCGAACGGTTTTTAGCAGACCCAAGCTACACTGACGCGCTGTTTGGCACGCCCTAAAGCAACATTTAAATACCCGCATATTCTGGAAGAACGTGTAAACGAGGTGTATCATCATGAGAGCACAAGGCTTACCAATTAGCACAATTATCATCGCCGCACTCGGCATCTTAGTTCTCGTTGTTATCGGCGCCATATTCGGCGGCCAAATAGGCAAGTTCGGAAAAGCGGCAAGCGAATGCCCAGGCAGATGCTACAAAGCAAACCCGCCATCAGGCTCGCCAGCAGGCATCTATTCAGACGCAGCCTGCAATGCAGACTTTGAAACACGCCTCTCAGGAGCCAGCATTCCAAGAAACATGCCAAAGACAGACAACCCATCACCATACAGATGCGACGAATGCTGCATTCTTACAGGATGAAACAAAGAAAATTGCGATTTTCTAGCCTCGAAAAGCTTTGCTTTTCAAGGAAGGCACAAGGACTTCCGCTTAATACCATAATTATAGCGGCCCTCGGGCTCATAGTTCTTGTTATTATTGCTGTTTTGGTGCAGAACCAAATCACCAAAAGCAGCAGAGGAATTAAGCAAGTCGAAGAAAACACTTGCGAGCCGGACAATGAGGCAAAGCCAATCGGCAGTGATTGTGATGTTATCTATGCCTCGTTCAAAGATCTAAAACCCGGTTACATCTGCTGCAGAAAAGGGATAGTCAAATAGCAAGACTTTTATAGCTACTTTCTTGAAAGTACGATATGTCGAAAAGAGGTCAATTTGAAGTTAATTGGGAGACCTGGCTGAAGATTCTTCTTATTGTGCTCGCATTTGTGCTCATTATAATTTACGTTATTATGCCGCTGGTGGGGAAACTAACCACATGAGTAAAAAGGGGCAAATGGTTGCGTTAATTGCTATCGCAATAGCTGCGGTTGTATTTCTTGTCATCGTATGGCCAAAACTCGCAGTCTTGCTCAAAGGAGCTGGGAGTGGCAGTACGTGCAATCTTAATTTGTTTCTGGCGGCGGCTGTTAAAGCAGGAAGCCTCGGATTTTCATCTGTACCTGTCGGATGCGAAGCGAAATACATAACTGTAGGCAAAGAAGAAATTGATGCGCGCAAAAATATTGCAGCAAAACGCATCAAAAAGTATGGCGATGATACAACAGGCTATTATAAAGACGTTAAAATGGCATTTCCAATAGATTCTTCTGGACATCCTACAACTGCGGCATTAGATGAATGGGCGTTCGACTCAATCTTCGCAAATGATTTGAAAGATTGCTGGAATAAAGTCTGGCACGGCAAACTTGACATTTTCAAGCGCGGATGGATATTCGGAGACAAGTTCTGCATTGTTTGCAGTGTAGTTACATTTGGCGAAGACCTGCCAGCCTCGCTCAGAAACAGAAATATGGCAAAACCAATAACATCATTGAAAACCTGGATGAATGCAGAACCCTATTATAAAACGACTTATTATGATTTCATTGCAGATGGGCTTGTACCAAAACCAGACGAAGCATCATTCAGTTTTGTCACAAATCGAGCAGCTGCCATAGTATACCGCGAAACAAAAGTGTCTTTACTCACAAAATTAGGCCCATATATCGCAACCGGCGTCACTGTCGGACCAAATACAGCTACTGCTGATTATTTAACAATGCAATATTCATCAGCAATAGCAAAAAAACTTGGAGCTCCGTCAGATGAGGACCTCAAACAGTTATTTATTTATCCTTATGACAATTTGGACATAGAATGTACGGATATTATCGCATGAAACAAGCACAAGAATTCCCCGGATGGTTTGTAATATTAGGAATGATACTCGGACTGCTCATATTGATATTCCTTATATGGCTGAGCGTACACGCAGGACAAAAAGGAGCAGAAATACTTCCACAACTACCATGAAATCAAAAAAGGGCTTCTCATTCATTGTCTCAGCAATACTTGTTATCGTAATCTTAATTGCAGGAGCTATTTTTATCTACCAGCAAAAACAGAAAACAGAAAAAACATTCTTTGGAACACTCTGGGACAAATTCTTTCCCAGCAAGACAGAAAGCATTGTGATTCCTGGAACTACAGTCGGCAAGGGCTGCCCGCCAATTCTTATAACTGATTCAAACGATTTGGCAAAATGGACGGTTACTTGCTTCCAGAAAGGAGAAAAAGATGGTAAATGCTGCTATGAAGTACAAACCAGCGGACTCACAGTAGACCTCACGGACGCAGATTGGAAAGCTGCGCTTAAGTCAATAAAGTTCACTGAAGATACTGTATGGAGTGTGGGGCACAGCACCATTGTTAAAGGAGATGCAGCACCAA
>JBGPJV010000046.1:0-6647 GCA_041485605.1 Candidatus Nanoarchaeia archaeon
CATGAGAAAATAACATTTTTACCCCGTTTTTCAACAAATGAAAGGCGTTTATATGCTTATCGCAAAAATTTTTAAACAGGTGCGAGGATATGCACGATAAAAATGCAGTTTATCGACGATAAAATCGGCACTGCGAAACATTTAAATATATATTCGAATAGTGTCATTACATAATCATTCGGGGTGGGTCTCGTGAATAAAAACAAGGAAATATTTAAAACATTCTTCCGAGAAAAACCGGCCATGATGCTGGTTGAGTTACGAAACGCCAAGAGCGAAGTGTACGCCAGTTCATTAGCAAAAACAATTGACTGCACATACTCACACGTTGTCAAAATACTCCAGGAAATGGAAACAGAAGGACTGGTAAACTTTGACAAGCAGGGCAGGCTAAAATTGCTTACCTTGACCAAGAAAGGAACTGATGTTGCCTCGCGCATCGACGACATCAGAGGACTTCTTTAATTTTTTTTTCTTAAATGAAAGACGGCGTAATCTATGTGAATCCCTGTCATGGGAATGAACCGTACATTTTAGGTACGTTGATTGCGTATCATACGCGCGAAAAGCTCGGCAGAAAAAATACAATTGTTATTCCACATATGTATGCTGGGCGGCAAGAGAAGATTATTTCTGAAGAACTTAACATTAAACCTGAAGAATTGGCCGCAAACAACATTTGTCTTGATGAAAAACTAGGGGAACTGCATCAGCAGCTTTTGTTCGGCAATAATGACTTCAAAGGACATCTCCAAGCAACAATCAGAAATCATGAGACTGTGCAAAAAGCTGTTGTTGGACACCTGAAAAACACCTATGGCGATGTTTATTTTGAAATTAATGCGGGCTCACGCGTAACCAGCGGCGCAACAACGGCCTATTCGGCATTCCCAATAATCGTCTCTGAATTATTGGAAAGAACATTGCAGGATACAGAGCTTGCAGAATTCTTTTCACCAGCGCTGCTTGAGCCTATGCTGGATATTATGAAAAAAACAGAGCGCGGCACCTGCACATTCTTCATACCGCAATATAATACTTTTTCCTATGATAGGGATAGAAAGCCACACGCGCGCGAAGTTGCAACACCGCCGCTCAAGCCAACTCCACAAAAAAGCACAAAAGATGTTCCTTGCAATTCAGTCTATTGCATGCTCAGCGGCACAGACAGCGAAATAAAAAAAGTGCTCGAAAATGCCCAGTTATTCGCTTCATTTGGAAGAAACATCATTGTTCCACCATGGGCAAAGGATGTGCCTTATGACAAACAGATACTGCAGGATGTTGTTTCACATGAAAACCTCATCAAAGTGATGGGCAGGCCCGGCTGGGGAACTTTGTGGCTTTGCCAGGTAAGCGGCAAGGATTTTTTGTCAACGCCATACACTGATGGTGATGACCCTGAAATCTATTTCAATATCCGAACTTTGGCAAAAATTCCAATGGCTGAAGCCACCGAATGGCAAAAAGAGACGTTTAAAACGCTTGACGGCATTGCTTTTGTAGTTGACAAGATAGCGAAAAGTTTATAAACCACCGTCGAGGAAGCCTGTTTGTTCAAGAGACAGGGTGGTGCAAGCTCCCCTGTACTGGCGACATATACGTTCTTGAACGGAGAATACTATGGCAAAGATGCATTCACGTGCCCGCGGAAATTCAGGCAGCAAGAAACCATTGAAATCAAGCACGCCAATCTGGGCGATATATAAGCCAAAGGAAATTGAATTGCTTGTAGGAAAACTCGCAAAAGAAGGAAAAACATCCAGCGAGATCGGAATCATTCTCAGAGACAGCTACGGCGTGCCAAGCGTCAAATTACTTACAGGCAAGCGCCTGCAGGAAGTCCTTGCAGAGAAAAAGCAATTACCAAAACTTCCAGAGGACTTGCTGGCATTGATGAAAAACTCTGTTCTCATCAGAAAGCACATTGAAAACAACCCGCAGGACATGACAGCAGTGCGCGGATTGCAGTTAACTGAAAGCAAGATAAAGCGACTTTCAAAATATTGCAAGAAAGTCAACAAGCTTGCGCCAGACTGGAAATACGACCCAAGCGCAGTCAAGATTTACACTCAATAAGCGCAAGGTATTTAAACCACGACTGTGCAGTAGTGTCATTATGGGGGGCAAATATTTTTTCATTTTACTTCTTATTTTCTTGGTAGCATGCCAGCCGTACATACAGGCAACTCCGACAGCGCAGTATCAAGGCGCTGTTGTAACGGAACTTTCTGAAGAAAACCAGACAGACTCGTGCGCTACTGTTGCGTGCCCGAGCGGTCAAGTTTGCCAAGATGGCAGGTGCACATGTCCTTTCGGTGAAAAAAAATGCGCAAACGCGTGCGTAGACAAAAAGAACTGCTGTATAGATGAAGATTGCGCTTCAGGAGCATGCGACAACGGAAAATGCGTTCCTGCGCCGGACTGCGCATTTGGAGAAATCTACAAAAACGGCAAGTGCCAATGCGCCGCTGACAGAGTTTACTGCAAAGAACAAAACAAGTGCATCGGCAAAGACGATTGCTGCGTCCACAGCCAGTGCGACAATTTTGAACGCTGCGTGGAAACAAACTGGAGAACCAGTTTGTGCGCAAAAGTCGATGAAAAGAAAACATGCAAGATTGTTGCAGACAGGAAAAGACTTGAACTGTTTGAAATAAAAGGAAACGAATTCAGGGTCAATGCAATAACCTGGCTAAGCGATGGCAGCATTGACTTTAACGTCAGCAACCAAACCATCCGCCTTGCAGAAAACGAGACAAAACTGTACGGCAATGTGACTTTGTTCCACGAAGGCATTGAAACAACCGGCGGCTTCTGCAAGGAAGACGAAAACGTTTAATTCTATAGCCCTGGGCGGATTCGAACCGCCGTCACAGGAGTCAGAGTCCCGTATACTTGACCACTATACGACAGGGCTGTTGCTTTGAAAACGCCAAACACTGCTATTTAAACTTTGCCTGCATGCGCGTATATTTCAGAACATCCTCAGAACGCAGCAATAATGAGACAGATAGATACGGCTCAATCTTTGACAACAGTTCCTGGAATCGTTTTTCTCCGCGCTCAGTTAATTCGAGCGATTTTCTGTTGTAAGAAATAAGCTTTTTTGATTCCAAATCTTCCAAGTTCTTGTACATTGCGCGCTCACCCTTGCTTACCATATTTGCGGCACGAGCAAGCTCAATGAATGATTTCTTGGACATCTGAACAACAAGCGGTTTGCCAGCAAAACGCCTATCACATTCCTCGTAACACCGACCCAGCGCAAACAGGACAAACGCCTGCGGTCTTGACAACCCCATACAGAAAACAGTGCTTTTTCAGCTTATAAATGTTGCGAGCCAGCCAACCGCAATACCGAGAACTAACCCTGCAACCACATCAAATGCATAGTGACGTTTTGTCATTACTCGGGATATGGCTACGCCGATTGCACATAGAGCAAACAATACTGTTAGCCAGCTGTTGTTAAATGAAAGGCTGAGAATTGTTGCCAACACTGCTGCGCGTATCGCATGCAAGCTCGGAAAACTAGATGCATCAATTTTCTCAATAAAATTCTTGTACGCCTGCCCGTCAGGACGGCGCTTGAAATATACAAGCCGGACAATTGTTGTAACTACGTATGCAAGTATCAATCCAACGAGCAGCTGAACAGCCAGCTTCTGCATTCCAATAAGAAATGAAACTATGATAACAACTATAAATATTGGAACGCCACTTAATCCCTTAACGTCCTGCCACAATTCGTCCTTAAACATAGATAGCCCCGACCGGATTCGAACCGGTGTCAACGGGTCCAAAGCCCGCTATACTTGACCGCTGTACGACGGGGCTGTACAGTATACAGAAAGCCCTGACAGTAACTTATAAAGATTTCTGCTGTTTTAGTGCGTCTTCTTCCATAAAATGCAGATTTCCAGGCACAATCAACGCGTGCGGAGCAGCGCCAAAGTCAGCATCAGAAACCTGTGTTACAGTTCCGGCAACAATCTTCTGGTCACTTGCACCTAAACGGGCAACACCAACACACCAATCTTTTGGTACGAAAACTCCTTCCTTTTTGTTCCGCTCTATTTTTCTTAGAATTTCAATTGCTTCATTTACAGACATGAACTTGTCGTGTTCAGGATCTAAATCGAGAAGAATTAACGTGTGAGCGCCAATTGACTTGTTTTCTTTGATAATATTATAGAATGTTTCCGGCTCATAATTTTCTCTAGGGAATGGAATGCTGGTTGTTTTGCCAAACTTGTACACTTGGAGCCCTGTTGCGCCAATTGCATTAATGACAGACGCATTATGAATAACTTCAGTCTTAATCTTTTGTTCTTTTGCGCGCTGTAAAATGTCCCAATGTGTTGTAGCGCACAATGGGTCACCAATGACAAGCAAGGCAACGTGTTCTTTTTTTGCCTCTGTCAAAATCTGGGAAGCGTCTTCAACAAACTGGCGGTTGGCCAGTTCAATCTTCTTGCCGTATAATTTCTCCAAATCTTTCACGCTGCACGCGAGTTTTGAAGTATATGACTCCAAATAGAGCTTGCTGCACTTCTTGACTGCTTCCAGACCTTTGAGCGTGATGTCTTTCTCGTCTGCAAGGCCGAGGCCGATAAGGTATAACATAAACTAGAACGCCATTAGTTGATTTTTAAAGCTTTCGACGAGAAATTATGAAGTGCGGCTGGACGCGCAAACAACCAGCCAGCACTTAAGAAAAAAAGAACCCCTCCCAAGCGGGAAGGGCCAAGGGTTTATGCCTTCAAGCTGCGCGTTAGCGCATGGGGGTGGTATGAATGAAGGCAGAGAAACACCCAAGATCTTAACGGATGATTTCGATGCCGAGCTCGTCGTTTACCTGGCGCGAGGCAGCTGCATGACGGTCCATCGATGACTTGCCCACAATACTGGTGCTTTTCACGCCAGTAATAATGGTCATCACCATCAACTTGCCCTTCATGTCATCTGAAACTCTTGCGCCCCAGATAACGTTTGCATCCTCGTCCAAAGATTCGGTCACTAACTCGCCGACGTGGTTGATTTCTTCCAGCGTCATGTCAGGACCGCCCCAGACGTGAATCAAAGCACCGGTTGCACCGGTATAGTTTATGTCAAGCAATGGGTTTTCCAAAGCGCCTTTGCAAGCTTCTTCGACTCTATTCGTTGTATCAGAACTTCCAACACCGATTGCTGCAACTCCGCCGTTGGTCATAATTGCCTTTACGTCTGCAAAGTCAAGGTTGACCAATGAAGGGATTGCGATAGTTTCAACAATTCCTTTAATCATGGTTGCAACAAGCTCGTTTGCAACAGCAAATGCCTGCTGAACAGGCAGGTTGCCTGCAATCTGGACTAATCTGTTGTTGTCAATAACAATAACAGTGTCAGAGGACTTTCTCAACTGTTCAAGACCGTGCTCCGCCTTCTCAATTCTGGCGCGCTCGATGTTGAACGGCATGGTCACAGTGCCAATAACGATAGCACCCATGTCCTTGCACAATTGCGCGGTAATAGGAGCAGAACCAGTACCTGTTCCTCCACCCATACCTGCGCATACAAACACCATATCCGCACCCTTCAGGGCAGCTTTCAACTCATTAATTGATTCTTGCGCAGCTTCAGCGCCTTTCTGTGGGAAGCCTCCACAGCCAAGGCCTCTCGTCAAATCTTTTCCAATGATGAACTTCTTGTCAGCTTCACTGATTTTCAAATGCTGGTGGTCGGTGTTTACTGCAATAATTTCTGCACCCTTAATTCCACGCTTGTAGAGCCAGGTGACCATATTGTTGCCTGCCCCACCGCAGCCAATAACCTTAATGTTTGCCTGACCAACAGTCAGACCGTCAAAAGTAGTTTCGTTTTTTTGCGCGTTTTCAACCAAAAATTCCATGTTTTGTATCCCCCCGTTTTTATGGTGTGTTTTACTCCCCCCTGGTAACAGACAAAAATTAAATATAGGGAGTGCTATCTAACATTCCAGAAGGTGTTGTAATCGTGCCAACGATTTAACATCTAGCTTAACAGAACAAATACATTACACGAACAATGAGTTCAAATCGTCGCCAAACGAATTTGAACACGCCAAAACCAACACTACTTTCCGCCAAGAAAGTTTGTGTATTAATTTTTCTTCAATTTTATTGCATTTATAAACATTACCGTAAGATGAACTAGATGTTCTAGTTGTGGTGCTTCATTTCTACTGGAGTTATAGACGATAGAACGCTTAAAAAAGTCCTGTTACTACTCTGGTGTAAAGAGTGAAGTTTTCGTCACCTATGTCGGAAGAATCGACGAGAAAAATTACTGCTGCAATCTTCTTGCAAACCCTTTGACCATTTCTTTTCCTTTCTGGATTGCTTTCTGCACGTGCTCGCCATACCACTCATAGTAAGCGGCAAGGTCCTTGATCCTGTTGCCCCACGCTTCAATGTACGTGACATTTTCCAATGTCAGGCGCAACGGCATCGGCACTTTCTCGTCGGGATAGCCCAACGGCACAATTGCCTGCACAAAAACATTATCTGGAATGTTAAACAAACGCTTTATTGCTTCATCCTCAAATGCGCCCACCCAGCAGCTGCCCAAGCCTTCAGCGTGCGCAGCAAGCAGCATGTTCTGCACGACAGCAGCACCATTTTGGA
>JBGPJV010000047.1:0-6598 GCA_041485605.1 Candidatus Nanoarchaeia archaeon
CTTTCTTCCTGTGCTCTTCAACAGTCTGCTGTCCACCAGAGAAAGCATACTTCTTGATTTTCCTCTCAGCTTCCTCGGGCGAATCGGTCAAGGCAATAAACGACAGTGGATCAGATGAAGACATTTTGCCGCCTTTCAAACCCGGCTGGAACAAATGATACGTTGAACTCAATTGTATAAATTTGAATGTTTTCTGGCGAGTAGCCAAGTCACGAGCTAAACGCAAATGAGGGTCCTGGTCAACTCCAACCGGAACAACAGTTGGGATAGGACCTTCAAACTCAGGAAGCTGCGGATGCAGCATATCAGACGCCTGCAGCAATGACGAAGCCATTTTGGCAGGCGAGATTTCGCCATACACCGCTTTGAACTCATTGAATGTCGCGTTTCTCGCAAGCATTTCAGCTAATGAATAGTACGCGCTTGCCTTCTTTCCATCTTTTGAACGCTTTGACTGGAAATAAAAGTCGCAATTCTCAGGCTCAAGACCAAGAGCGATATAATTCAGCAAATATTCCTCAACAGCAGTCTTGTGCAGCTCCGCCAATTCAGGAATTCTGGTGTTGTACGCTTCTATGTCCGCCACAGTAATATATAGCCGCGCTCCCAGATTCTGATAAAAAGTCATCTGATCCGCGACCATCTTGTGCCCGAAATGGAACTTTCCTGACGGCATCAAACCAGTCATCATAACAAACGGCTGCTTTTTCTCAACAGCTTCCACAATCCTGCCAAAGTCACGCTGAGCGAAAATGATATTTCTTCTAAACAAAACATTGTCAAACTGTTTCGGCAAGGACGGCATAGGCTTAAGCCCAAACTCCTGAATCAGGCGCTGATAGTCAACACTGCCCTTTACTTCCCACGGCGTAATCACCTGTTTTTCTGCCATACGACTGAGAGAAGTTTCAGGGTTTTAAAAGGTTACTCCCACTTGTCCAAGAAAATGTGCTCTTTTGGATGGCCAAGGCCAATTAACTTCTTCTCAACCTGTTCCACCATGCTTGGAGGGCCGCACAAGTATGCCTGATATCCCTTCTTGAAATACTTGTGCAGGAACGACTGGACTCTGCCTCTTTCTCCCTCCCACTGCGGATAATTGTCAACCGTAATGGTTGGAACAAGCTTGAACTTGCCCTTCAAACTTTCAAACTCTTTCCTGTAAATGAAATCTGAAGGTGATTTCATGCTGTAAATCAAGAGAACTTCCTTGCCTTCATTCAACGCCTGGTGAATCATTGGGCGGAATGGAGCGATGCCAGTGCCTCCCGCAATAAACAAATACTTTTCAGCCGGGCGCAGCCAGAACATTCCATACGGGCCATCAATGTGGACAATAGAGCCGGGCTTGAGGTCCTGCAAATGCGCACTCAGCCCTTGTCCTCTTGCAATGCAGAGCTCAATGTAATCTTCATCTGGCCATGATGCGATGGAAAATGCACGCCTTAGCGGCTTGTTGTTCGCGCCAATGAAGTCATCGCAATAGATACCACTCCACTGGCCAGGTCTGAACGCAAGCTTTTGCGGCAGCTGCAATCTGACAAGCCGCACTTTCGGCGTTTCCTGCACGACCTCTTTTACAGTTGCATCAAGCTTCATAATCTTTATTAACACATGACAACTTAAAAGAGTTATGGAAAAAGCAACATTCGGCGCAGGATGCTTCTGGCACGTCGAAGAAGCATTCCGCGAGATAAAAGGAGTAGTAAAGACAGAAGCCGGCTACATGGGCGGCAAGATGAAAAATCCAAAGTACGAAGACGTCTGCACTGACGAAACCGGGCACGCTGAAGTCGTGCAGGTGGAATTTGACCCTGTTGTTGTGCCATATGAGAAACTGCTGGAAGTGTTCTGGAGAATTCACGACCCGACACAGAAAAACAGGCAAGGGCCAGATGAAGGAACACAATATCGTTCTGCAATATTCTATCATTCTGAAGCACAAAAGAACGCCGCTGAGAAGTCACTGAAGGAAGCGCAGAAGAAGTTCAAAGAGAAAATTGCCACAGAAATAGTCAAAGCAAATACTTTCTATCCTGCAGAAGAATACCACCAAAAGTATTTGATGAAAAAAGGATTAAAGACGTGCGGTATTTAACGACACGTTTTACATTTAGCTAACACACGTTCCTTCGCAATCTTTTCAGCTGCAACACGCGGAATGACTTTGTCTTTTGCTGCGCGGTCAAGAACTAACTGGGTGTTCTTGGTAATCTTTTCCTCAACCAGCTTGAACATCTTTGCCTCAGTGCCGCCGATATATTCAACATAACTTGAGATGACACCGCCTGCATTCGCGACAAAGTCAGGAATAACAAGCACGCCCTTCTTGGCAAGCGCCTGTTCAGCTTCTAAAGAAGTTGCAATATTGCTGCCTTCCACAACTAGCTTTGCCTTAATCTTCGGCACATCAGCAACACCAAACAAGTCAGGAATTGCAGCAGTAACGAACACGTCAACATTCTGGAAACAAACATCCTTGTTAGGCAAAACCTTTCCGCCATACGCCGTAACAGTACCCTTGGACTTTTTCACTTCATACAATTTCTCAACATCAATTCCCTCTGGAACTACTAAAGTGCCCTTGCTGTCAGAAATTGCCACTAATTTCGCGCCTGCTTCTGACATGAACTTGCAAACAAACTCCCCAACATTGCCGTACCCTTCAACCGCATACGTGACTTTCTTAATATCCTTGCCCAGATGCTTCAATGCAACCTTAATTGCATGAAAAACGCCAAAACCAGTAGAACCAAGCTCGTGCGGCAATCCGCCAAGCGCTTTGGGCTTGCCCGTGCACGCCTTCATATCGCCATTTGCCTTGGCAAACGTTTCCATATCGTGCTCTGCCATACTGATATCAGGACCAGCAACATACACTTCAGGAACAACACCTTTCAACAATTTTGAAAACGCAGCAACCCATTCATCCTTTTGCTTCGGAGTCATCTTGTGCGGCTCGCCCATAATGCCTGCCTTAGCGCCGCCAAAAGGCAGATCCGCCATGGCGTTCTTCCAAGTCATAGTTCTCGCCAATCTAAAAACTTCAGCTTTGTCAACAGTAGGAGTAAAACGAATGCCGCCTTTGCCCGGCCCTAAAGCAGTATTGTCAATGACTAACACACCATGCATCCCCAACTTAGGATGGTATACCTCGATTATCCTTTCCGGACCAACATCATCAAACATTTCATCCATAACAATCACCTACACCAATTTTTGACCAGTTTCTTCATCATAAATGTGAATAACCTGCACCGGACAGACTTCCGCGGCATCCTTATTCACCGCCAACACGTTCTTTCCCTCTTTTGACAGCTGGCTTTCCTTGACTATCAGTACCTGATTTCCGTTCTCGTCAGTCTTTGCCCCAACCAAGTCCGCCTTGCCGTCATCCTTCATCACCCAAAACTCAGGCGCGACTGCTGCGCACGCAGCAGCGCCAATGCAGTTCTTGCGGTCAAAAACAATCCGGTACGTCTTCTCACTCATATGATAAAAAGGCAAAATAGTCAGATATAAACCTTTCTAAGAAAACAGCTCGTCGACATCAACAATCGGCTGACGGTTTTCATAGCCGGACTCGCAGTCATGCCAGTAGCGAATCTTTTGCTCGCCCAACTGCCAGCACAAGTACGCATCATCGCCATTCACCTTGAACGGAAAGTCAACAAGGCCGTCATCAATGTCTTTCACGATAATGCCCATTTCGTTCAAACTCTCAATCACTCTGTAGAACTGATAGTACAGTTTGTGAAATTGCTTGTTGGCTTTTACCTGCTCTGTCACAAAATAATGGAAACCTTCGTCGCTGCTTACTTCAAGAACAACTTCGTTTGTTTCCAGCAGCCAGGCAATCCTGTCGCGCAAACGCTGGGCTTTTTTGAGAAACTTCTCTACCACGGGCAATGCAGTATCTGCCTCTTCAATGGTAAAGTATTTCATGTCTCCACTGGCAATTGTGCTTCACTCCATTCGGCAATCCCGCCTTCATACGCCTTTACTTTGAAGCCAAGCTTGGACAATTTCTCCGCAGCATAGCCGGACAGCGGACACGTGTATCCGCCGCAATAGACGACTATGAGCTTTGACTTGTCCAACTTCTTCGCCTCTTTGTCAATCTCATCAGTAGGAAAAGATTTTGCTCCTTTAATATGTTTCGAAAGAAAGCTCTGATACTGGCGGACATCAAGCAAGACAAAATCTTTTTTTTCATCCAGCATTTTTTTCAACGCCTCTTTTGCTATTTTTTCATACATAGTGTTCTAACGCATGAACTAATAATCTTACGCCAAAGCCCGTGCCGCCCTTCCTGACATACTCTGCATCCACTTCAGACCAGCTAACACCGGCAATGTCAATATGCGCCCATGGCGTTTTTTCCACAAACGCCGCCAGAAACGCGCCGCCCATTATGGAGCCTGCTGACCGCGGAATCTTGCCTATATTTTGCACGTCAGCAATGTCAGACTTAACCATTTCATGATATTCCGCATAGAATGGGAACGGCCACAAGCGCTCGCCTGTTGCATTGCCTGACATAATCAAATGATCAATAAGCTTTGTCTCTGTGCCCATTACGCCTGCACAGACGTGGCCAAGGGCAATACTGACAGCGCCTGTCAATGTTGCAATGTCAACCATCGCGTCAGGCTTTATCATCTTCTCTGTGTAAGCCAATGCATCTGATAAAATAACACGCCCCTCTGCGTCGGTGTTTGCAATCTCAATAGTCTTGCCATTGTATGCGATAACAACATCACCTGGCTTGTATGCGTCCATGCCAAGCATGTTTTCAGTGGCTGCAAAGACGCCAACCACATGAACCTTGAGCTTCAACAAAGCTGCTGCCTTGATTGTTGCCAAAACTGTTGCAGCGCCTGCCATGTCTTCTTTCATCGTCAGCATGCCGTCAGCCGGCTTGATATCCAATCCGCCGCTGTCAAACGTAATTCCTTTGCCGACAAGCGCCACTTTTTTCTTTCCGCCCCCATTATATTCCATAATGACAAATCTAGGCTCGTTAACGCTGCCACGGTTTACAGCAAGCAGCGCCGTAAGACCAATCTTTTCGATTGCCTTTTTATCGTAAATTGTGACTTTAACGCCGAGCTTTTCCAATTTCTTCGCTTCCTGAGCAAGATCATCAGGCTTCATATTGCTGGCAGGCTCGTTCACCAAATCCCTGACTAAATTTGCGCATTCGCCTAGAACCGTGCCCTTGTTGACGCTTTCCTTCACGTCATCGCCGACCAAAGTAACCTGAGAAATGATTTTGATTTTGTCTCTGTCAACAGTCCTGAACTTAATATATTGATACGCACCCAGCACACTGCCCTCAGCAACTGCCTGCGCACGCTCCTGCCGAGTTGTTTTTGCAATATCAAGATTATGCAAGGTGGTCGAGTATTCAGTAATTCCGCAGAAGTCGCGTGCTATTCTTGCACTTATTCCAGCCGCACGCCTCACTATCTCCAAATTCACCTCTTCTTTCTTTCCCAAGCCGAGCAACAGAATGTTCTTTGCGGGAATCTTATCTAGTGTTGAAATAACCCTGAACTGCTGCCATTCGCCCTCAAACTCCTTACCCTTTATTGCGTGCGCAATCGCACCATTCAGTTTTTCATCAACTGCTTTCAGTTCTGCCGGCAATTTTTCAGCCGGAGAGAACAACCCAACAACAATCAACCCTGTTTTAAAAGAATCAAGCTTTGCATCAACAACGCGTACCTGCATCACGATAAAAATAATTGTGCAACTTACTTATAAAGTTTATGATTATAATTTTGCAAATTCCTTCTGCAAGAACAAAGCATCCTCTTCAATGTTCGGGCTTTCGGTGATTACAACGCCTTTAATCCTGAATTCCTTCCACGCTTTCAACATATCTTTCCAATTAAAGTCTGATTCGCGGAAGTTCAGGTGATTCTTCTCGCCCTTGGGACCATAATTAATGCCGCAGCACTGAATGTGCATATTGTCCAGTGCTTCCCTGCCGAGCCCTTTTTCAATTTGCGACAGAATATCCCTGAATTCTTCCAAAGTGTTGTTTGTGCCGTTATATCTGGCGTGCAAATGGCCAAAGTCGACACAAGGAAGCACTTGCTCTACTTCCTGAGACAATTTGATAGTTTCCTGCAAATCACCCCACTGCGTCTCCTTGCCGGTTGTTTCAGGACGAATCCAGATTTTAACGCCTTCAGCCTGAAGCTTTTTAACAACATCTTTCACGCCATGCGTGACGATCTCGTGCACTTTATCCTTTGGACGGCCAAGATAATAGCCCATATGCCACGTAATGCTATAGCCGCCGCACTCTTGCATTCTTCTCGCTGCAGAAAGCATACGATTGACAGACGCCTGCAGCTTTTCAGCCTCCAGAGCTGCAAGATTGACATAATACTGCCCATGACAGGTAAGAACAACATTCAAGTCCTCAGCAACTTTCTTTATTTCAGGAGCGAGCTTTTCATTA
Organism: Candidatus Nanoarchaeia archaeon; assembly: GCA_041485605.1. GTDB lineage: Archaea > Nanobdellota > Nanobdellia > Woesearchaeales > ARS49 > CABMGU01. The sequence goes on from JBGPJV010000047.1 coordinate 6,476, forward strand.
ACGTGCACATTCTGCACGAACTCGAACTCCATCGCGTCAAGGCCAAGCTTGCGAACTTGCTTGACGCCATTTAACGAAGCACGTGGCTGTGTAGACATTGGAATTCCGGGACTGCCAAATATA